>CABQAC010000209.1 GCA_902462035.1 uncultured Eubacteriales bacterium | reverse complement strand
GGGTGCAAAGGGCGTCCATCACCGCGTCCAGGCTGCCGTAATGCCGCACCAGTTCCGGCAGGCAGCAAACGTCAAAATCCCCCACGCGGTTGTTCTGGAACAACCCGGTCTGCGGCGTAGCCCCCATGCTGGTAGCCACGCTTGCCCCGTCCTGGATGGCGCAAAGGGAGGAAGACCCGCCCAAGTGGACCGAGATCACCCGTCTGGCGCCCGGCTCCAGCGTCCGCATCCGCCCCGCAATAACGCCGGATGCCAAGGTCCTCCTGCCATTGGTAAGGAACGCCGTATGCCGTCCGGTACGCGGGGACCGTCGCGTGGAACGAAGTCTCGAACCGCGCGGCCTGGCGCAGCGCAGGGTACCGCTGCCGCAGACTTTTCATCAGTTCCAAATAAACCGGGTTGTGGGCCGGCGCAAACGGCACAAACCGTTCCATGGCGCGAAGGAGCGCGTCGTCCACCATCCTGGTGCCGCTCAACGGCCCGCCGTGAACCGCTTTATAGCCTACGGCGTCCAGTTCCTCCAGCGAACCAAGCACCCCATTTTCCCGCAGGACAGCGGCGCACAGCTCGAAGGCGTCGGTACAGCTTTTACAGGCGCAGGGCGCTTCCACCTTGCCCTGCGGCAAGGTGATACTGTAAGAACCGCTGCCGCCGACGCGGTCAACCATACCTTCGGCGACTACCGTTTCCCCTTCCGGGCCCCCGTAAAGCCGAAACTTAAAGCTGGTCGTACCCAAATTCAAAAGCAGCAGCTTTTTGCTTTTCATGGCGTTTTCCCTCATTTCTGATAGGTCTCCGCAAAAGCCTTCAGCGCCTTTTCAAAACACGCCATCGGCACCCGGGCGCTGCCCGCGCCGATCAATCCGCCGTCATGGTTAAACATGCCGCCGTGAATTTGCGGCGCAATCCCCGTTTTCAGCACCTTGCGGATATCGATGCCCACCGGAAGAAAGTCAAAATCCAGATTCGGGATGGGGAAATTATGGTTTTTACCAATACAAATCTCGCCCATTTCGCGTGTTTGGGCAACAGCCTCTTTCATGCTCATGCCGCGCAGGGCGCAAACGATGGGGCTGGCTGCGGCGGCAAGGCCGCCCATGCCGTAGCATTCCACCACGCAGCTGTCGCCAATCCACGGCAGCTGGTCCTTTTCCGAGTATTGGCTGGAGGTATAGCGCCCTTTCATCATGGGCGCCGGCGCGGTAAACCATTGGTCGCCCAAGCCCGAAACTTTAATACCGAATTCCAACGCGTTGCCGCAAACGGCGGTAACCATGGTGGAATACGGAATCCCGCTTGCGGCCAGCAGGGCGCTGCGCGCCGCGCCTTGGCCAAAGCAATGGAAAAAGCGCGGCGTTTCCACGATGTATTCCATCGCGGCGAGCAATTCTTCCCGGGGCGCGTCGGTTTTCAGCATATCCAGCACGATTTTTTGAAGGAACAGCAGGTCGGAGGCTGTTTGGCGGGTGTGGTTTTCGTCCCCCATCTGCATGCTTTCCGCAAGGATCGGCTTAAGCGGCAGTCCGCCGCGGCGGTGGATCATTCTGCGGATGACAGGGAACAGATCCTCCCGCATATGGCGCAGATTCTCCGCGATTTCGGGGCTGTAAAGGCCCCAGCCGCAAAAGCCGCCCTGGAACGGTCCTTCCGCCGGGAAGGTCGCCGCCCGGGTATGGTTGGCGCGGTCCTCTACCACGATCATGGCGACGGATTTGGTGATGATGCCGGTGCCCGCGCCCACTGTATTGTGGTTGAGCGCGCTGTCGATTTGAATCGCGCCGGATTTGATCAGCGTTACCGCTTCCTGCTCCGTTTTGGCCCACCCTTCGAAAAGGACACCGCTCACCATACCGCGCTTATGCAGCATACACATATCTTCGTAGGGAATCGGCGGGCCCGAATGGAGGATCATATGGTCCTCCAAGCCCTCGATAACCTCGCCGGCCGGCAGGATGTCCACCCACACCGGATCGGAATCCACAATACAAGAGATCGCTTTTTCGTTTGCAGCGTTGATTTTTTCCCGAATGTCCATATCGCTCGACTCCTCTTTCTTTAAAGCAGATCCTCCAGCAGCGAGTTGATCTCCTCGCTCTGTTTTACCGGAGGACGCCATTCAAGCTGTGTCGCCTTGACCCTTTGCGCCACCAGCGCCTCATAAAAAGAGGCAAGCCCAATATTGATGACACGGGGTTTTTTCTGGCAGGAATCCCGCTCAATAGGCTGTTCCACGCTTATCACCCCCTCCTTTGCGCAAGTTTTGTCATCAGGGCGCTGGCAAGGCGGGAGCTTTGGTAATTGCTCGGCATCACCAGCACCCCTGCTTTGCGGAGCAGCGCTGTTTTTTCCGCTACGTTCTGCGGGTCCCCGCGGGATCCGCAGATGCTGGAGATCACGACGAGTTTCCTTCCTTTGGCCAGGACGGCGTCCTCATAAGCGCGGACAAACGGCGTGATCGGATCCGGGTGAACGCCGGGCCCTGTGATGAAGTCCAGCAGGATCACCGCTGTTTCCGGATCTTCCAGTTCCTGGTAGAACCGCTTCAGCCGCAAGGCAGGCTCAAAAACCGGGTGCGGCGCGTCGGCGGTAAAGTCCTCGGCCCCCAAATCCAGGATGGTATTTTCCCGGCTATACCGGTGGTCGGGCAGTTTTTGGGCATATTGGTTTTCCAAATTGGTGTAAAGCGGCACGCCGGGGTTGTGGCTGCTGAAATAGATCAGCCCTTCCTCGGTAAAGGTGCCCCCGCAGTAAAGGCCGCGGAAATACTTCTGCCCGGGGCCGATGAGCGCAAGCTCCTTTTCCGCCAAGCTGTCGATTTCTTCATCCGAAAGGCCGGATACCGGCGGCTCTACGCCCAACAGGCGGATCGCCTCCAGCGCCGCGTCTTCCAAATTGAAGGTGCCATGGGTCTTATGGCCCGCGAACAGGCTTTCGCCGCTGCCCAGGAAAACGGCCGCCACCGGCTTGCTTAAAGCGTCCGCCGCCGTCAGCACCTTGTTCATCACATCCAAATCGGCCAGTTTCGACACCAGCACGATCACCTTGGTCGCGGGATCCGCTTCCAGCCTTTTCATCCCCTGCAGCATGGAAATCCCGCCGATTTGAGGATAGAGGTCATGGCCTCCCGTACCGATGATGGAAGAAACGCCATAGCCGCATTTCTCGATGATGCAGGCCACTTCCTGCGCGCCGCTTCCGGAAGCGCCGACAATACCGATAGGTCCGGGGGCTACAATGCTCCCCGCCGCCAGCGCCACGCCGCCGATCAGTCCAACGCCGCAGTCCGGTCCCATAACCAGGCGGCCCTTTTCAACCCCCAGCTGTTTCAGCTCCAATTCTTCTTCCAACGGCACGTTATCGCTGAAAAGGAAGACATCCATCCCCATATTGAGCGCCTGTCTTGCCTCGGCCGCGGCGTACTCCCCCGGCAGCGAAATCTGCACCAAATCGTAGGGATCCGCCGCAAGGTCGATCTCGCCCAGCGTGCGGTAGGTTTCCCCTTCTCCCCCGCTGGTTTTGTGGTCCAGAATATCCCCGATCAGCCGCTGGGCTTCCTCCAGCTTTTCTTCGGAATCCGCCCGCACCGCGATCACCAGGTCGTTGGCGGAAACATCCGCCTCAAGCTTAAAGCCCAGGCCTTCCAGCACTTCGCGGTTGGCCGGCGTACCCATCTGAACCTCCGCCGCGAGAATGCCGCCCAGCTTTTTGACCTTATCCCCAATGGACATCAGGCTTACCGAGTCCACATAACGGTTTCTTTTGATCAGTATCCCATCCATCTACTTTGCTGCCTTTCTTTCATAGTTGCTCTTGGCGGCAATGGCAGCCGCAGCTCTCTTTCCGGGCCAGGGCCGCCTGCGCCAAAAGCAGCGCCGCCTGCAAGTCGTTTTGCAGCCGGACGGTTTCATAAATTTCAGCGGGTGCTCCATTGTCCGCGGCGGGAAAACCGGCCATCATTTCCCCAAAAGACCGCACGGCGTGCTCCAGCCCCGCTTCGCAGCGGATTACGCCGAGATTTTGCTCCAGTTCCCGCTGCATGCGGCCGCGGATTTCCGCCCGCTCCCCGCGGGGCACCAGGGGGAACGGCGCCGTCAGCGACGGCGGCCG
>CABQAC010000208.1 GCA_902462035.1 uncultured Eubacteriales bacterium | reverse complement strand
CGGCCGACGGGGGCCGAACCGTACGGCGGCGGGTAGGTATAAGGGTTCCGCCCCTCCGGCGGCGCGTCCGGCCGGAAAGGTTCCCCTGTCACTTTATGCACCGCGCCGTTGACGATGTTTTTCAAATCGGTAAAGTCTTTTGAATTGACCGCGTCTTGTACCGCCTTGCTGATGCGCTTGCCCAAATCCAAAAGATTCTTCTCGTCCATGACTTTCCTCCATCAATGCGTCAAAACGGAAAAAATCCATTTATTCTATTGTATGGGATAATCCGCGAAATGACAATGAACAAACGATGAATCTTTTTAAAAAGCGGATTTTTGCCGGTCTCCTTTTATTAGCATACCACGCCCGCAATGTTTTAAAATACAAAAATCAGAACAGCCTGGCGCTTGACCAAAACGGGAAGTTTTCTTTTGCTTTAGTGGTGGAAATCCCCGCCGAAGTGCGGTATACTAGTGGTACTTTACAGGGGAAGGAAGTTGTTGCAGTCATGATTCAAGGAATCGGGCATTCCGCCATCCGGGTGGCGGACTTGGAAAAAAGCGTTGCCTTTTACAAAGACGTTCTCGGCTTTCCAGAGGCTTTCCGTCTGGAAAAACCCGAGGGCGGCGTCGCAGCCGTTTATCTGTACATCGCGCCGGACCAGTTCATCGAGCTTTTCCCCGACGGCAAGCAGGGCCCCCGCCCCACGTTCGAGGAAGTGGGCCACCAGCACATGTGCTATATTGTGGAAGACGCCCGCGCCGCCATGGAGGAACTGAAGGCCAAGGGCGCGCCCATTGACGGAAACCTTCGCATCGGCCTTGCAAAATGCCCCGTTTTCCTGACCCACGATCCGGACGGCAACGCCATCGAAATAATGTCGCTGCCGCCCGAATGTATGCAGTATCAGGCGTCTAAGCGGCTGTCCGGGCAATAAAGTCCGCTTCGGCTTTTTGGGGCGGGCAGCGAACGCTCCGCTTCCGGCTGTTTTCGCTGATAAAAGCGGCAGAATCGTAAAGCTGCATTCCATGCGGATCAACCACGCCCGGGCAATGGTCCGGCCGGTTTTCCGACGCGGAACCGGATGGGCGGCTGGGCAAGCCCGCAAACACAAAACCGCGAAAGGAGCTGTAACCCATGAAACTGGAAATCTATTTCGACTACCTGTGCAAGTTCTGCGAAAAAGGCCACAAGGATTGGGCCGCGCTGCTGCCTTTGTGCCCTTGGATCGAGCCTGTGTGGCGCCCGTGCGAGGCGCATCCCAGGGTGTCGGAGCCGGGCTACGGCATGCACAGCGATTACGCGATTCGGGGCATGCTGTTTTTGCAGGACCACGTCGGAAACGCAACCGCTTACAACGACCTGGTCTTTGGCGCCGTGGAGCGGCGGGAAAACATTGAGGATATCGACCTTCTGGCTGCCTGCGCCGGGCAAGCGGGATGCGACCCCGCTTCCTTTGCCGAAGCGCTGCGCAGGGGCGATTACGAGGAAGAATTGCAGCGTGCCAACGCCCAGGCCTGGGACGTGCTGCAGATGGACGCCGTTCCGACCTGTGTGCTGGAAGACGGCAGGCGGCTGGACGCCGTTTTGGGTGTGGGCATTCCCCGGGACAAGCTGGACCAATTCCTGCATGCCGCGCGGTAAAGCGGCCAACGAAAAACGCGCGGGCTGAAAGGGTTCAGCCCGCGCGTTTTTCGTTGGCCCTTTTTCCTGTCCTTTCCCCCGAAGGCCCAGCTGTGGCAAAGATTTTTAACGCCTGCCAAAATACCGCTAATACAGCGTCAGCTGGTTGTTTTGGTCGCAAAGCCCCAAAAAAATTTCCTTTGCCGAATGGTAGCCCTGCTGTTTGATCTGCTTTTGAAGCCACTGTTCATCCAGCCCCATGCGGCGCAGGTTTTCCCCCATCACCCTGCCGTCCATAATCAGTTCGGTAAAAATACCCGCGGGCGGCGGCGTCAGGCCCATATCGTCCGGGGTAACGGGGCGCTGCCCGCTGACGGGAAGGATGTTCAGCCTGCCGTTGTACTCAAAAACAGCCGTCTGGATGGCGCTTAAGTCAAAGTAGCCGGCCTCGCGGCACATCATCAAAAACTCGCTTAAATCCAGCTTGGCCTTTTTCATATTTTTGCGGTAGAGCTTTCCGTTATTCATCAGGATGGTGGGCGTACCGTTGACGTATTTGCGCGCCCTGGGGCATTTGCTGGTCAGGACGCTCAGGCCGATGGAAATCAGCCCGTACACAATCATCGCAACCAGCGGCTGTATGGGGTTTTCCAGTTCTGTGGCGAGTTCCGCCGCAATGGAACCGATGGTAATCCCGGTGATGTAGTCGAACAAGTCCAGCTGTACAATTTGTTTGTGGCCCATCAGTTTAGCCAAAAGGAACAGCGTTACCGCCGACAAAAGGGCCGTTAAAATAATTTTGATTACTTCCATTTCGTTCACCTCTTGTTACAGTATTTCACCATACCAAAAAAGTAAACAATGGAGGGGAAGGTTTTTCAAATTTTGCGTTGCAGATGATTTTTTCCGCCCGAACCGCCATACTCAAACCGGGTAAAAAGAAAGTCCGTGCCGGAATTCCGGCACGGACTTTTCTTTGGAGCTGGTAGACGGACTTGAACCCCCGACCTGCTGATTACAAATCAGCTGCTCTACCAACTGAGCTATACCAGCGCTGCATGATTTATTATATCTTTCCGCGGGGCACTTGTCAACGCCGCCCGCGCTTTCGTTTTACATGGACAAGGCATCCGCGTTCATGCTATAATTTTTTGGTTGGCGATGTAAAAAAACCATGGCGCGGCGTATGACGCGCCATCCGGGCAAAGGAAGGAGCCGCATATGAATACAACCAGCTGGAAACGAACTTTTTTAACCATCGCGGCCGGGCAAATGGCGTCCCTGATCGGTAGTTCCGCCGTACAATTCGCCTTAATCTGGTGGATTGCCAGCGAGACGGGATCTGCGCTGATGATGGGGATGTCCGGGTTGGTGGCTTTTTTGCCGGCCGCCCTGCTCAGCCCAGCCGCCGGCATTGTGGCGGACCGGTATCCCAGGAAAAACATCTGCATTATCGCAGACCTTTTTATCGGGTTTACCGCCACCGTTTTCGCCATCTTGTTATGGACGGTCAACATGCCCGTCTGGACGGCGCTGCTCATTTTGTTTTTCCGGAGTATTGGAAATACTTTTCACCAGCCGGCGTTCCAGGCAATGGTGCCGCAATTTGTTCCCGCGGAACAGCTGATGAAAGCCGGCGGCTGGAACCAGATGATCGCGTCCGGCTCGTTTTTGCTGGGTCCGGCAATCGGCGCGGCGCTTTACGCGGCTTTTCCGCTGCCGTTGATCTTAATGACGGATTTGGCGGGCGCCGTTATTGCGAGCCTGCTGCTGGCCGTTGTTGCGATTCCCGCCGCCCGCCCGCCAAAGCAGGAGAAAAAAAGCACCTTGCAGGAATTAAAAGAGGGTATTGAGGTATTCCGCAGCGATCGGGCGCTGTCCCTTTTAATCGCGGCGGAAACGCTTTGCATGATTTTTTATTTGCCCCTCTCCTCCTTTTATCCGCTGATGACGAGCCATTATTTTAAGGCCTCCGCATGGCATGGCAGCGCTGTGGAAGTTCTGTACGCGCTGGGTATGATGGCCGCGGCGTTTTTGCTTGGCAATGTCATTAAAATAAAAAAGCATTTGACCGTATCCTACCTGGGCCTTTTGGGTATCGGCGTTACCGCCGCCGTGTGCGGCGTATTGCCGCCCGCCATGTGGGCGTGGTTTGTGTTTGCCGTAACCTGCGGCGTGATGGGCGGTTTTGGAAATGTGCATAGCATACCGCTGGTCGTTTACATGCAAACCAACATAACCGCCGAAAAGATGGGCCGGGCGTTTTCCCTCATCTCCCTGGCGGCATCCCTTTCCATGCCCATTGGATTGGCCATTAGCGCGCCCATTGCAGAAAAAACCGGCGTACATCTTTGGTTTTTGCTGTCGGGAATCGGCACATCGTTCATCGCGGTATTGGGGCTGGCCATAAACCGGAAACTTTCACACACAAATCCCCACCGGCGGCAATCTTGATCCAGCGGCGCAGCGCCGGATACCCGTCCGTTTTTACCGGAAGCCCCCTTGCTGCAAAAAAAGGCCCGCGCCGATGGCGCGGGC
>CABQAC010000207.1 GCA_902462035.1 uncultured Eubacteriales bacterium | reverse complement strand
CGGCCTGTTCCGTACGGCTGTGTGCTTTAGCCTTGGGGGCGCGTTCTGCTATCTGTCCAACGGCGTGGTGCGGATGATCAACGACCGTGCCTCCTTCCGCCCGCCGGTATGGCATATGGCGGATTGGTCTGCCGAAGCGGTTTCGGACAACATTCTGTGGCTGTGCGTGCTGTCATGCCTTGTCATGGCGGTGCTGTTTACGGCCGGCGGTGTCGCATGGGCCATCCGGTCCCATAAAAATACCGTAAAGTAGCACAGAGAATTTTGTTATAACTTGTCAGTTTATCCGATTGTAAACCCCGTTTTACTATGTTATAATCACCATAATCAATTCATATAATTTTTTGAAAAAATTATATGAACCATAGGAGGGGGAGCAATTTGGAACAGTTTATTTGGATTGGCGTTGGGGCGGCGGCATTGCTGGTGATCATCTTATTTGCCGTTGGCTATGTCAAGGCCCCGCCGGACACCGCTTATATCATTTCCGGCCTGCATAAAAAGCCCAGGGTGTTGGTTGGGCGGGCGGGGGTGCGCGTTCCTTTCTTCGAGCGGCTCGACCGGCTGCCGCTGAACATTATCCCCATCGATATCAAAACGCAGGAAAGCGTCCCCACCAAGGAGTTCATCAACATCCGGGTGGACGGTGTTGCCAATGTTAAAATATCGTCCGACGAAAACTCCCTGGCCCGGGCGGCACAAGCGCTGCTGGGCAAAACGTTTTCCGAGGTGCAGATGCTCGCCCAGCAGGTGCTGGAAGGCAATATGCGCGAAATCGTGGGCCAGATGCGGCTGGAGGATTTGGTCCATGACCGGGCGGCCTTTGCCCTGAAGGTGCAGGAAAACGCGGCGCCGGATATCGAGAAAATGGGCCTGCAGATCGTCAATTTGAATATCCAAAACTTTGTGGACGAAAACCGCACCATTGAAAACTTGGGCATGGACAATGTGGTACAGATTCAAAAAAGCGCGGCCATCGCCAAGGCGCAGGGCCAAAAGGATATCCAAGTGGACGAATCGTCCGCCAAGGAAGCGGCCAATAAGGCGCGGATCGACGCCGAGGAGAAGATTGCCGAACAGAACACCAGCCTTGCCATTAAGCAGGCGGAACTGAAATTACAGGCGGATACCAGGCAGGCGGCTTCCGACGCGGCCTACCGCATTCAGGAGCAGGAACAGCGCAAAACAATCGAGATTACCTCCGCCAACGCGGACATCGCCCGCAAGGAAAAAGAATCGGAGCTGGCGGAAAAGGAAATTGCCCTGCAGGAAAAGCGCCTGGACGCCGAAATTCGCAAACAGGCGGATGCGGAGCGCTACCGGGTGGAGCAGCAGGCGCAGGCGGAGCTTGCCAAGCGCAGGCGCGACGCGGAAGCGGCCAAGTACGAGCAGGAGCAGGAGGCCGAGGCGCAAAAAGCCATGGCGGACGCGGCAAAATACGAACGTATCCAAAAGGCGGAAGCCCAAAAGTCCGAGGCGGACGCCTCTTTGTACGCCAAGGAAAAGGAAGCCGAGGGAATCCGAATGGTGGGCCTGGCAGAGGCGGAGGCCATCGAAAAGAAAGCGGAAGCCATGAAAAAGATGGGAGAAGCCTCTTATTTGGATATGTACCTGAAGGTACTGCCCGAGGTGGTCAAAAACGCAGCCCTGCCGCTGGCGCAGACCGATAAGATCGTTATGTACGGAGACGGCAATTCCAGCAAGCTGGTGCGCGATGTAATGACGACTTCCAGCCAGATTGTGGATGGTTTGAAGGAATCCACCGGCATCGATATTACCTCTTTGCTGACCGGGGTAATGGTGGGCCGTAACACAGGCAGCCAGGAAACCCAGCCCGAAGGCGAAAAGACGGAACCCTAAAACAGCGAAAAGCCGGAGCGGAAACCTTTCCCGCTCCGGTTTTTATTTGGGCTATTTCCGGTCCCGGCGGCCCGTTACCGGAAGAACCAGCTTGTCGGTAAAATGGAGGATCCGGTCCTGAAAGGGCAGCGCCGCCATTTTCATATCCAGCACAAATCCCAGGGAGTTCTTCAGGGAGGGCGATTCGTCTAGTGACAGCGTAACACCGGCGCAGGAACCGAAAAAACGGAACCGGAGGATGCGCAGGTGGGGCGTATTGATAAAATACATCCGCAGCTCGAACAAATTCTCTTCCGGCCATCCGCCGGTACAACAAACCCGGTAATGATGCCCGCCGATGCTGATATTTGACTGCACCGGCCTCCCGTCCAGCGAAACGGGGACGGAATTCAGGTAACAGCCCTCCCGCCAATCGAAAACGCAGCCGTGTTCGCCGAACAGCAGGGAAAAATGGCGGATGCCGATCAAAAAAATCCGGTCCAGAGCGCGCAGCATGAGGGGGAGAACGCTGTCGATATTCTGTCGCATACAGTACCGCCTGCCCTCGACTTGAGACTCAATGGGCGAATGGGGGGCAAGGCCGTCTGGCACCAGGGACAAAGCGCGCATCCGCTGCTGCAGCACCGGATCCGGCCGGAGGCCGGGGTAGACTTCCCACTCGCCCGCCGGGTCAGGTGCGGATAGGGGTTCGATCAGGGTGTCCCAAATCAAATCGAGCACCGCGTCCTGGGGCCCCTGGCCGCTGGTCACGGCGATGACCAGGTCTTTTTCCGGCCAGATAACGGCATATTGTCCAAACGCGCCGTCCGCCCGGTAAACGCCGGGGGTGGGGCAAAGCCAGAACTGGTAGCCGTATCCGGCGGTGTTGTGGCGGCTGTCCACCTCTCCCAAGGAAGTGGAGGCGTTGTCGAACTGGTGGGTGGTGGCTTCCCGCACCCAGGCGGCGGATACCAGCCGCCGCCCCTGCCAAACGCCTTCCCGCAAGCAGAGAAGCGCAAATTTTGCCATATCCTCGGTGCGCAGGTACAGGCCCCAACCGCCAGTTTCGATGCCGTAGGGGCATTTGTCCCACCGCACGTCCGCAATCCCCAAAGGCTCGAACAGGCGGGGCGTCAGGTAGTCCACCAGACCCAGCCCGGTAACGGCGCTTAAAATCGCGGACAGCATATAGGTGTTTAAGCTGTTATAATGGAATTTTTCCCCAGGGGAAAACGAAAAGGACGCATTCAGGAATTTGTGCATCCAATCCCCTTCGGCAACGATAAAAACTTCGTTAAAATTGATGCCGGAACTCATGGTCAGCAGATGCCGTACCGTCAGCGTATGGATGCGGCTGTCCGCCCGGGGCGTGATTTTTTCCGGGAAGAAATCCGCGACCTTGTCCTCTAAGGTTAAAAGGCCCTCGTCCATGGCCATGCCTACCGCCAATGCGGTGACGCTTTTGCTAAAAGAATACAGATGATGGGGAATGTCCGGCCCATAGGGCTTCCACCAGCATTCGGCGGCCACCTTGCCGTGGCGTACCACCATCAGGCTGTGCAGCTGGATCTGGTCCCGCTGCGCCCGGTCCAGCAGATGGGCGAGAGCGGCTTCGGAAACGCCGGCTTGCCGCGGCGCGGCCCGTTCCAGCTTGTATGCGGGTTTCGTCATGCGAAAACCTCCGTCCTTTGGAATCAGAAAAGAACCTGTTGTCATTATAACCCGCGGGAAGGCGCAATTCTACCCTAACGCAACTTTTTGTGGAAATAGGAGCGTATTGGATGTATAATGAACCAGTAGGATCCCCTTGACGGCTAAACGGCGGATGCCGGAATTTTGACGCGGCCCTGGGGACTTGATACAGGAACCGGAGGAATGCGGAATGACGATTAAAGAAGAAGCGCTGCATAAGCATTACGAATGGAAAGGCAAACTGGAGATCAAATCGCGCACGCCGGTTAAAAACCGGGAACAATTGTCCCTGGCGTATACGCCGGGGGTGGCGGAACCCTGCCTGGCGATTCAGGCGGACTATCAAAAGTCCTTTGAACTGACCCGCCGTTGGAACACGGTGGCGGTTATTACCGACGGCACCGCGGTGCTTGGGCTTGGGGATATCGGTCCCGAGGCGGGCATGCCGGTCATGGAAGGCAAATGCGTGCTTTTTAAGGAATTTGCCGATGTAGACGCCATCCCGCTGTGCATCCGGTCCAAGGATGTGGACGAGCTGGTGCGGACCATCTACCTGATTTCCGGCAGCTTTGGCGGGATTAATTTAGAGGATATCGCCGCCCCCCGCTGTTTCGAGGTGGAACGGCGGCTCAAA
>CABQAC010000206.1 GCA_902462035.1 uncultured Eubacteriales bacterium | reverse complement strand
CATAAAAAACCGTGTCCGGCTCGCCGGCAATCTTCCAATCGCACATATCGCCGTCGTCGGGGCCATACACCTTGCCGATGCACTGGGTTTCGATCACAGGACCCTGGTAAGTCTCGGTGGTGACCACCGCGCTCATCCCAATGCAGTTGCCCTTGGGGATGGTTTCTCCCAGCGTGGCGGAATACAAGTCCTTATCGTAAAAATACGGCACGCACCGCTGGGTTTGGGACTTGACGGTCCATCCCATCTTGGCGCACAGCGACTCGTTGGAATTCCAAACATAGGCGGGTTCCAGCGTCTCCGGGTGGGCAATTTGTGCTTCAAACTGTTCCGGCGTCAGCCCCGCGCCGTGGGCCTTGGCAAGGGCCAGGCCATAGTCCTCCACATTATAGCTGACCGCGCCCTCGATCCGGTCGATCCGGTGAACGCCGCCGGCCACGCAGGCGATCATGTTGATCCAATAAATATCCTGCATGCCCGACCCCACGATGGTGCAGCCGTTGTCCTTGGCCAGCCGGTCCAGCCGGTTGGTCAGCCCAGGGGCGGTATTCCAGGGGTAAATAGCCTCCTCACAGGTGGTGATCACATCAATTCCACGGCTGGCCAGCTTTTCAAAATAGGGCATTACGTCGTTCATAAAGCTGAACAGGGTCACCACAGCCACGTCCGCGTCGCACTCATCCAACACGGCGTCCGCGTCGCTGCGGATGGGGACATTCAGCTTGACGCCAAGGCCGGCCCATTCGCCCACGTCCAAACCCAAAATTTCCGGGTTGACATCGATGGCGCCGACAATTTCGGCCCCTTTTTCGTAAAGATAACGCAGGGTGTATTTGGACATTTTTCCGCAGCCGTACTGGACCACACGGATTTTTTCACGATACATTGCGCATTTCTCCCTTCCTGTTGTTTTCATTAGGGTTCCCAAAAGAAGGTGAACCTATGTAAAAAGCTGGGGAAAAACAGCAATTCGCCCGGCTATTTTTATGCGTCTTTTTGAAGCAGCGCCGCAACCCCGTCAAAAGGCAGTAGGCCGGATACAACCAGCCGCCCGCCGGCGACGGCGGCGCGGATTCCCTGCCTGGCGTACAGCCGCCCAATCCGGTATCCCGGCTCCATGGGCAGCCACCGCACCCCTTGCGTCCCGGCGAAGGTGTGCAGCACCACCAATTTTTCCCCGCTGTCCCCGGTGCGTTCCACCGCCTGCCATCCTTCGGGATGACGGTAACTTGGAATATCCGGCCCATGCCTGCGGGACAGCCCGTTCCGAATAACCGGCGCGGCCTGGCGGTAAAACGCGATGCCCTCTTCGGCGGCTTTCCACTGTTCTTCCGTCAGCGCCATCATATCGCCGGATAAGCAGCACCTGCCCAGCATGGCGGCGGTCATTTTGTAATACAGGTTTTGCAGCGGCCGGTCGCTATGCAGGATCGCCCAAATCTGGCTTTGCCGCGGCGGGATCAAATCGTGCAGGTTGGCCGCGATGATCGGGATTTCGTCGCAGTCGTGGGCGTCCGAGAAAGAGGACATGCTGGTGCGCATCAAAAAGGGTTCGGTCAGCCTATGCCCGCCGGAAGCGCAGCATTCCATCACCAATTGCGGCAGCTGTTCCCGGATCCGTTCAAAAAAACGAAGCGAACCCTCGATTTGTTCCCGCAGTCCCTCGCCCAGGGAATCGGGATGGTCGCATCCGATGCCGATGGTCTCGTTGTAATCGATTTTCAGGTACGCAAAGCCGCAGTCCCGCAGCAGGCCGATCACCCGCTCGCTCAGGTAATCGATGACCCAAGGGTCGTTCATCTTCCAAAACCTGCGGCTGCCGGAGGTAAGGGGCGCGTTGTCCCGGGACAGCAGGTGACTGGTCTGTTCAAAGGCCCGCGCCAGCCTGCCCACGGTTTCCATCTCGAACCACAGTCCCGGTTTCATACCGCAAGCGCGGATTTGATCCGCCGCAGCCTTTAACCCATGGGGAAAACTCTTCTCGCTTACCACCCAGTCGCCGGTGGTTTCGTTCCAGCCGTTGACAGGGTCGGCATACCAGCCGGCATCGATGACAAAGTACTCCAGCCCCCGGCCCTTCAGAACTTGGGCAATGTCCGCGAGCAGCGTTTCGTCAGGCTCCCCCCAGGTGGTACAGAACTCGTTAAACAGCACGGGCAGCATTTCTTCCCCGGCGGGAACCCGCAACGACCGTTCCATCTGCCTTACCAGCCGTTGGGATACCAGGGATACGTCCCCCGCCCCGGCGGTCAGCATCGCGTCGGGCGTATCAAACGACTGGCCGGGCGCCAGTTTTTTGGTCCAATGCCCCAGTTCCCGGTCGGCAAGGCCGCCGGACAGGCTTACCCCCTTGTCCCGCCGGTAAACTTCCAGCTGCCAGGAGGCCGGGCAGGCCAGCTGTACCGCCCAAACCACCCCCATGCCGGTGTCCTCCAGCGCGGCGTAGGGGAACCAGCCGTTGACCGGCATGCTGCCCGCCTGGCCGAACCGCAGGGGGTTGGCGCAATATTGCCACGCGGTTTCCAGGTTCAGCCGCTCCAGCGTGTCACTGCAGCGCCTTCCTTCCGCCGACCAGGTGCTCAGCGCGCGGTGGAGGGTCAGCGCCCCGGCGCAGTCGCCGTCCGCAAAGGGGCTCAGCCCGCCGAGCGTAAAACTGGAAAGCAGCTCCAGCGTTACCGGGGCCTTTCCCCGGTTGCAAACCGTGACCCCGCACCGCAAGGCCAGCCCGTCCAAATCGCCGGAAACCCGGTGTTCATACACACAGCCCGCGGTGTCCGCCAAGGTTGTGGTAACGGTTTTGCAGTTATTCTTTGTGTTTTCCGTCTGTCCCAAAAACCGCATTTCCTCCAGCGCGGGCGCGTTACGCATCGTTCTGCCCTGGGAAAAGTTGCCAGGATACGGCTGTCCCGCCAATTTTACCTGTATGAGCGGTTCTAAAGCGCAGTCTTTGCCTGCGGCGGTCCAGTCTGTCAATTGGGCGGGGAGCAGTTCCATCCCAACCGTGCCGCGGCTGTCTTTCCAATACCGCAGTTCCATATCCCCAAACCGGTGGGACGAAAGCAATTGCTTTTCCATGCGGATCATCCTCCTTTGGTTGCTGCCGGGGCGCTGTCCCCATTGGCGGCATACCGGAAACAGCTCCTGGTAAAACGAACGGCGGCGGGCCTGCGGCCATGCTCTCCAAACGTTTTTCCACAAACCGCAGCGCCGCTGTTTCTGCCATAAGTGTACCTCCTGGCCGGGGGCAATGTCAAACCAAACCGCAAGAAAACCCCAGCGCCTGAAAAGAAAGGTGAAATCCAAAAAATTGTCTATCGCTTTCCTGCCGCTGCCTTTTTATAATAAAAGCATCTCAAAACGCGGGGAGGCTGTTACCATGACAAAACGTGACATTGTGCTGGACGCCGTGAACCACCGTCCAACCCCATTTGTACCCTATACTTTCGACCTGACCCAAGACATGCGCAGCAAAGTTCTGCGGGAAACAGGGGAGGATAACCTGCCCCAAAAGCACGGCGTGTTCCTGGCGGGCGACTGCGACGGCAAAATGGTTCAGCTGGACAGCCACCGCAAACAGGACCAATTCGGCGTGGTCTGGCTGATGGACCAGCGGGGCGACTTTGGTGTGGTGGACCACATCACCCTGCCGGAACCCACCCTGGACGGCTACGTATTCCCCAAGCCCGACGAAGCGGATATCCGCCAAAAATGCCAACTGCTTACCACCGGGCAAAACCGGGAGCTGTTCACCACATTTGGGATCAGCTTTTCCCTTTTTGAGCGCGCCTGGTCGCTGCGGGGCATGGAAAACCTGCTGATGGATTTTTTGCTGGAGCCGGAATTTGGACCAAATTTGCGCATATAACCTGGCGGTTATGGACATTGCCTTGGAATACCCCTTTGACTGCGTATATTTTGGCGACGACTGGGGCCAGCAGCGGGGGATGATTATGGGGCCGCCCCTGTGGCGGCGGTTTTTGAAGCCCCGGCTCGCCACGATGTACGGGCAGGCAAAGCGGGCGGGCCGTTATGTGTGCCAGCATTCCTGCGGCGATATCCACGAGGTATTTCCCGACTTAATCGAAATCGGGCTGGATATCTACAACACCTTCCAGCCGGAAATTTATGACGTGGCCGATATGAAGCAATCCTATGGCGGGCGTCTG
>CABQAC010000205.1 GCA_902462035.1 uncultured Eubacteriales bacterium | reverse complement strand
AGTCAAAGAATTTGCCGGGCTGTGCCGCGCGGTTAGGAGAACCGGATCGCAGGCTGTGGTTACCGGTTCCCGCCCCGCTTAGACCAGCGGTCCGGCAGGCCGTACGGGAGTTGCGAAACGGAAGAAAGGCGAATTTTATTCTTCGATCAGGCTCATGTCAAAGAAGTTGCCGTTGTCGTCTTCGAACAGGTCGAAGGTGATAGAAAGGCTGGTCGGGTCGCCTGTGTTGGACCAGGACGCGCTGAAGTTGGACTGGGGAACCGCCTTGTAAGCGGTAATACGGTAGGGGAGCAGCTCGTCGTTTTCGGGTTTGTAAAGGGTCTCGCCATAGGCGGTGTATGCCTTCGGGTACTTTTTGCTGTTAAAGGAAACGGTCTGGACGCCGCTCGATTTCTCCACCAGGTAATATACGATGTAGGCATCGCCGTCGTTGCCGTCGGTAACAGTGGCTTCTTTTTCCGATACGGTGGCCTGAACCTGGGTGCCGCAGTCGTCGCCGTCTTTAAAGATAAAGACAGAGCCTTCCACCGGCGTTTCGGTCAAGGTCAGCTTGTTGGTGGCAAGTGTCAGCACTTCGCGCGTAAAGACCTTGCCGGCGGATTCCACGTCGTTGCCGGCCAGCATGGCGAACAACTTCATGGGGGTAATCTGGGTTTCCACCGTCATGGTGGCGGTGCGCTCGCCGTCGAAGGGAACGCGGGGCGCGCGGCCCCGGCCGCCGTAAGCGATCACGCGGGTGGCCTGCATCTCGGTCGAAGAGACGTTGGCAAAATCCAGGTTCAAAAAGGGCTTTTTGGTCTGGTAGTCGCACAGAACGAAATCGACGACTTCCCGGTTGGCCATGTTGGGATTAATAGACATGTTTTTACCTCCAAAATTTGTTTTATATATTCAAAGCCTTAAACCAGCCGGCGGGGTCAAACTCGCCGCCCCACACGGCATAGTTCAATGCATGAATATCCATTTGATTTTTATTGTTCTGACGGAAAAACTGATCGTACAGCTGGTAAACCGTCAAATCCCAGATGTTCAGAATATGCAAGCTGTTGTGCTGCGCCGCCAAGGAGGAAATCATATTGCCCAAACTAAAATCCTGATCCTTGTGTTTGACGGACGTCTGCCGTTCCTTTGCTTTTTGAATTTTGTCCAGGATTTTTTGCGCCCGCGCGTTTTTGGCAGTGCCGGGTGCCGTCGTCTGCACATAATTCAGCTGGAGCAGCATCGTCCGCACCTTGTCAAAATTATCCCGGTCGATTGTGCCCGCGGCTTCGTCAGAGGAGCCGGCCCGCAAAACAAAAGCGGACGCCGCCTGGTCGAACGTGGCGCTTTCTGCAAAGAAAAAGGAAAACAGGCTTTCCAGCAGTTCTCGGGTTTTTTGGTTTACAAGCAAAAGGTCGTATAATGAGACGCTGGCTTTTTCGTTTTCCGGCAGGTTGTTGTACACAGCTGTCAGGTTTGTCATCTGCAAAAAGGAATCCAGTTCGGTTGCAAGCAGCCCAAGGTACTGGCCGTACCGTCCGTATCCCAGCCGGGCGATTTCGCGCAGGGTGGGGGAATGCGCATGCCCTACGCCTTCCACTGGAATGGGTTCCGGGCACAGCAGTTCAAAATAGGAAAGCGCTGTTTTCATCCTTAGCGTCCGTCCTTTCACATGGGTCGGTTTTGTCACGATTCTTTCACCTCGTGCCGGGTCGCTTTTTCAATCGAAAATCCGAAAAACGCGCGGTTAAAGGGCGCGGCTGCCGTTCAAACGCAAGATTTCGGCCTTAAATTAAAATCCTTGGCAACAAATTTCAGTTTCCGGCCGCAATAATGCTCCGCTGGCGTGTAATGGGTCAGCGGTTCTTCCGGCGCCAATTCCAGCTTGCCAATGCCGAACCCGTTGCTCCCATGGAATAAACTGCAAATTTCGTTTGCCAGCCTGTCCAGCAAGGTGCCCTCCGGCGTGTACATCAGGCTTTGATGCGTCGTGAAATCAAAAATGATCTCCATCTCCTTTATGCTGTTCGCCACCCGCGCGACATCGACTTCAAAACAAAGAAAAGTTTTGGGTTCCGCATCGGTTCCCATAAAGCATTCCCACGAAAAGATCTGTGTGCCAAGCAGGGAACCGGCGGGCAACTGTGTGCCGGAAGTGCCGCTGACCAAGTCCGCCACGGTTTGGCTTTGGCTCAAAGCGTAATGCTGTTCTTATAGATTTGCAGTTCATCAAAATTTTTGATAGCGCATCGTCCTTTCTATGTCCGTTTGGCAGCGACGTTTTGTGTCTCTGCTTCTTTTACCTATAGCTCAAATCAGGGAACCGGAGAAACGTCAGGCGGGCTGGGAGCTTTTAATGTTATTATGTTTTGTGTTCGGCCGTTTTGCTCCGTTTTTTGTAAATTCTGCGGTTGACCGGCAGGAATGTGTTTGCAGAAGCGAATGCCAAACAGTTCAATATCGCCCGTGGAGCACATCCGCAGTACCGCCAAAGGTTCCCGGGAATGTTCCACCATATCCGTAAGCAGCGGCTCGTAGGAAGCAAACAGCGTATAGAACATCAGCTGGCGGATATCCTTGTTTTCCGGCGATTCCATCGCGCAAAGCAGCCGGTATGCGGTACAGGCGTTCCATTTGTGTTTTTCCAGCTGATGCAGGCAATCGCCCTTCAGGGCGAGGGACAGTTGATATTTGGCGCAATTGTCCAAGTCCGGGTCCGTCGACTGCCACACCGCCGCCATCCTTTGCTTAAGAAGGCGGATGGACTGAATCGTTTCGGTAATCTGCGCGTACTTAACCTTTTTGGAAGAATAACCCGCAGGACGCAGCAGTGCGGAGAAGGGAAGTACCGGCTGTTCTTCGGCGGGCAGGCGAAAGGCGCACAGCACCTGCTGCAGGTAATCCATAGCGGTATCGTGCGCTTGGTAGCATTTTTTATCCGGGCTGCCATACCCTTTCATCCGTGCCACCGTTCCCAAAAAGCGTGCGGAAACGATGCGCCCCGACGTGTCTTTGCGGGCATATTTTTGTTTGATGCGCTTGATTTCCGCGGCGCTGTCCACCGCATACTCTTTTTTTGCCTTATCGATTTCCAGGCTGGAGGCGACGTCCAATTTTGCGATGTCACAATATAAATCCTGCAATGCCCGAAGCGGCACGCCCTGGTGAAAGCGGTGCCACAGCAGGCTGTTGAGCTCTTGGGACAGATTGATGATTTCTCCGATTTTGTTGACGCTGTTGGCGGTATCCAGCGCGGCTTTGTCCTGCGCGGTATAAGCGCGTTTGCGCTTTTTGGCGGGGACAAAATTGGTTGGCACCAAAAAGGATCCGGCGTACCGTGCGGCAGCCTGCAAAAGCAGGGGATGGTCGGTCAGCAGTACGGTGTCCGAATCAAAATCACAGCCGGAAAGCCGCTGCAGCGTATTTTCGCCGATGCTGTTAATGCAGACGATTTCGTCGGTCAAGTGGAAATACCGGTCGATCAACTCGTTGGCGCGGTTCGTGGGCAGCCACACGTTTCCCATGGTGACGTGGGGGCTCCTTGAGCCGAGCACCGGCTTCCCATAGGGAAACCGGCGGGTGTGGATGGATCCATGCCCCAGCTGGGACGATCCGTCAAAAATTCCGATGCTTTGGCGCAGCATTTCTATTGGGTTGCCGAGCATGGTGGAATAATTCCCCGGAACCAGCAGATGCCCGCATTTCATGCTTTTCATCATGGAGGTTGTCAGCTCTGTGCGGAATTGATGATACAGTTTTGTTTGATAAAACCGGCGGTTTACGCCAAGCAGGTGGTAAATCACCTCGTTTTTGCAGCGGAACCCCTGGGGCGGTGGAGGGGAGCATCCATATTTGATCTGGTATTTCAGCACGCAGGGGTCGGTTTTAATCAGGCTTAGGTATTGCAAAGAGGGAGCGGCCAATGATGCGACTTCTTCCTTGTTCAGCGGCAGGGTGTTGAGCAGCTGATAATGAAGGTGAACCAACCGGCCGCCGAAAAAAGGCGTGGGCTTTTCGTGCTTTACGACCCCGAATATCGGATCGATTTGATGCAGCCAATCTTTCAGTTTGCCGAATTTTAGGTACTTAATACTGCTAGGTGTGGTGATCAGCCGGATATCCTGGACTCGTTTGGCCAATGTAAAGCCATGGAGCTGGCTTATTTCGGTAACCCCATGGTCCCGGAACCACTGTTGGATATCACACTGGAAACAGGCGGATTTAAAAAAACGGTTTCG
>CABQAC010000204.1 GCA_902462035.1 uncultured Eubacteriales bacterium | reverse complement strand
CGGCCATTCCAAACGCACATAGCGGAAAGCCTGGTAATCGTATTGCTCAAAGGCGTTCTCGCCGTCCCGCAGGGTCCAAAATTCCTCGTAACGGCAGTTGCACCGCATGTCGTACCGCACATCGCCGTCCGGCGTAAGCTCTTCCCCGCACAGGATGCGCACCCGGTCCCCCGCCCTGCCGCGGGCCGTCAGCATCAGGTTTCCCGCCAGCTCGTGTCCAAAATCCAGCAGCACGCCCCCTGTTTCCCACGCAACGGCGGACACCGGCTCCACCACTTCGGTCTGCACCACCGGCACCGGCCGTTCCCAGAAAGTGTAGTCCGCGTCTTGCTTGACCACACACGGCAGCCAACCGTTGTCGTCAAAGCCCGGCTCTTTCCATCCTAGCGGAATCAGGCGGCTGTCCACATCCTCCATATACTGCGTGTCGTACCCTATCGTATGACTTGCCCGGTATGCGCGGGAAAGGTGGTACCGCCATCCGGGGCCCGAACCGGCAAGCAGTTTGTCCCCCTGCCATATCTCGCACAAAAACCCCTGGCGCAGATCGCCGCTGTTCCACACGCGGTTAATCAGGCCCTGGTAGTAAACTTCCAGCGCCACCGCATTTTGTCCCAGCCGCACAAAGGGCGTCAGGTCCACCTGGTTCCAGCAATAATGAAAAAAATATCCCGCGGCGGGTCCTTGGGCCACAAACGCACCGTTGATATACAGCTTGTAGTAATCGTCCGCCGTCACCCGCATGGTCACCGGCGCGGCGGAAGACGACAGGCAAAACTCCACCCGGGCCAGCATGTGGCTGTTTTGAAGTTCCGGCGGGTGGCTGTAACCTTCATTCTTTTGCACCGCCTTATGAAACACCTGCAACGGCGGCCGGTCAAAGGGCGCCGCGCATACCCATTTTCCCACAAACTCCATTCGGTTCCTCCGTCCTTCCACACGTTTTGCCGTTGGGGCCGGCTTCTTCTGCATTTGGCGGGCGTGCACCGCGCGTCTTTTTAAGAAAATTCTTTTGCGTCCGGCCCCATTTATTTCGCGGCCGCAGTACAGTAAATCGCATGCCGCATATGGTTACTGTACCACACCAAACCCGAGCTGTAAAGCAAAGGGCCGCGGGCTTTCGCCCGCGGCTCTTCCGATTCACTTGTTACAGATCGTCCGCGTCTTGTACCGGCTCCAAATCATCCGCGCCGGTGCCCGTATAGCTGCCCAGCACGTCGGACGGAATCGGACCCTGGTTCATTCGCGGCAGGATGGAAACATCCGCCTGCCATTTGCCGAAACGGTCTTTTTGATCTTGCTGCTTTTGCCGGTCCGGGAAACAGTCCATTGTTTATTCTTCCTTCCTCGGTCCAAACGGGAACCATGCGGCTAAAAATTAACCGCATTTTTATTCTTCTCGTAAAACCGTGGGTCATGCCAAGAGAAAATTGGAAGACGCAAAACAAAAGGCAAACTTTACAAATTTTAAAAAATGGCAATACACCCTTTGGAACGGATCCTCTTGCTTTTTATTGCGTGCTATATTTTACGGTATTGTGGTTCTATACTCTTGTGTTCCCCATGCCCCTTTTATTATAATATAACGCCCAGCCAATGCCAAATTTATCTACCACAAGCCCAAGCAAGGTCGCCCATGGGTACGGGCCTTCCATGGATGTGCTCTGTGCGCCTTTTCCAATTTTTTCATACGCTTTGCGAAAATCATTTTCGTTATCAAAACGGATTTCGCAGCATAAAGCATTTTCAAAACCGGTTCCCGCCACGCTTCCTGGCCCTATCAAAATTTCAACGCCGTATATCTCCATCATAATATGAAGATCCGTCCCGTCTGGCGGCGTGCTTTCGGAAAGTTTTTTTGCGCAAAACGCTTTTTGGTATAAGTCAAACGCTTCCATCCGCTCTTTGTTCGACGGTCCTATGTTAAAGCTCATGGTAAACCGGGGGTATTGGGGCATATCCTATTCCTCCAGTCACTATAAAATTACTTGTTGTTCTATGTTGCCGCTTTATCCCGCAATTAAACTCCGCAGAACTTGTACGCCTACCGGTTGTTTTTCGGAGCAAAAACTTTGCACAAACAATACACCCGTTCTTGTTGTTGGCATTAAAACGTTTTGGCGCCTAAGTCGTCCAAAGCCATCAGCAACGGAATATACATAACCCCAGACAGCTTTAAAGACAAGCTGCCTGGGGTTGCTATTTTACATGCCAGCAATATCTTCGCTGGATAGCAAGTGGATTTGCTCCTGCTGCAAAGCGCAAATGGCTTTGTCGTTGCTGTCCACCCGCAGGATGACCGAAGCCTTGCCCTTATCCCGGCTGATAAACGCGTACAAATATTCGATGGTTACCCCTGCTTTGGCCAGCACCGCCATGGCTTTGGCAAACTCGCCGGGCCGGTCCTGAATGCCGATGCCGATCACTTCGGTCAGGGAAACCGTCATATGCGCGGCGCGCAGGGAAGCGACCGCTTTGTCCGGATTGTCCACGATCAGCCGCAGGATACCGAAATCGCTGGTGTCCGCTACCGAGATGGCACGGATATCGATGCCCGCGTCCGCCATGGTTTTGGTAATCTCTGCCAGTCTGCCGGCCTTGTTTTCCACAAAAATGGAAAGCTGCTTGATTTTCATGTGTATGACCATCCTTTCGCATAAACCGGGTTTTCCCGCCCGGTTTGGTTGGCCGCATTCGCAAGGCGCTGTCGGCACATGCTAAAACACGGCATGAGCGGCCGGATTAAATCTTCCGGTTGTCGATCACCCGTTTTGCCTTGCCTTCCGACCGCGGAATGCTTTTGGGTTCCAGCAACCGGACCCGGGCCTGGATGTTCAGCGTGGAATGCATGGCTTCCGCAATAGCGCGCTCGGTCTTTTCCAAATCCCTGACCGTGTCAGAAAACATTTGGTCGGACATTTCCACTTGGATCTCCATGCAATCCAGGTTGTTAACCCGCTCCACCACGATCTGGTAATTGGGCTCCAGCCCCAGCGAAAGGAGCACGTGTTCCACCTGCGAGGGAAACACATTGACCCCGCGGATGATCAGCATGTCGTCGCTGCGACCCTTGGGCTTGGCCATTTTAATCAGGGTCCGGCCGCAGGAACATTTTTCCAGTGTCAGCATGGAAATGTCGCGGGTGCGGTACCGCAGCAGGGGCAGGGCCTCTTTCCCGATACAGGTAAACACCAGCTCGCCGTAGCTGCCATAGGGCAGGACCTCGCCGGAGTCGGGGTCGATGATTTCGGGGTAATACATATCCTCGTTGACATGCATGCCGCTTTGTTCACAGCACTCCCCCGCCACGCCGGGCCCGGCAATTTCGGACAGGCCGTAAATATCGTAGGCTTTGATGCCCAGCGCTTTTTCAATTTCCTTGCGCATATTCTCGCTCCACGCTTCGGCGCCGAAGATGCCGATGCGCAGGGGGATCGAATCCGGCGCAACGCCCATCTCCCGCAGCGTCTCTCCAATGTACATGGCATAGGAGGGGGTACAGCACAAAATGTCCGATCCGAAATCCTGCAGAATCTGAATTTGGCGCTTGGTATTGCCGGAAGATACCGGAATGGAGGTGGCGCCCAGTTTCTCCGCGCCGTAATGCAGCCCCAGGCCGCCGGTAAACAATCCGTACCCATAGGATACATGAACCTTGTCGGTTTTGCTGCCGCCGGCCGCCACAATGCAGCGGGCCGCGCACCGCGCCCAACCGTCGATATCCGACTGGGTATACCCTACCACCGTCTGCTTGCCGGTGGTGCCGGAGGAGGCGTGGATGCGGACCAATTCCTCGGGCGAGCAGGCAAACATGCCGAAGGGGTAATTATCCCGCAGATCCTGTTTATAAGTGAACGGCAGCTTGTGCAGGTCGTCGATGGACTGGATGTCTCCGGGTTTTAAGCCCATTTCGTCAAACTTCTGACGGTAAAAGGGGACTTTCTCGTAACAGCGCTCCACCAGCCTGACCAGCTTAGCGCTTTGGACGGCCCGCAGGTAGCTGCGGGACGCGCATTCGATTTCCGGCTCATAAATATTGTGATGTGACACGCGATTCGCTCCTTGTTGTGTTATTGAGGAACCTGGATAGGTTACGCCTGGTATCCCAGCTCGAACGCCTTTAAATTGAGATCCGCAAATTTGGGCGGCACGGTGGCTTTTACAGTGTCCACCCACGCGCCGTGGTCTATATCCATGTGGCGGGCCACCACGCCCAT
>CABQAC010000203.1 GCA_902462035.1 uncultured Eubacteriales bacterium | reverse complement strand
CGGTTCCAGCCTGCCCCTGGCGGGCAGCACGCCGGCGGCGGCAGCCGCCGCGTCCCTGGCCGAGATACCGGTCTCCACCGCGCAGGCAACCGCGCAGGCGGCGTTGTAAACATTGTATGCGCCCCGCAACGCGGTTTCAATGGAAAATACCCCCTGGGGCGTCTTCAATCGGAAAACGCTTCCCTCCGGGCGATACGACACGTTGGTAAAATAGTAATCCGCCGCTTCGTCGCCGCCGGACAGACGGGAAACACGGCAGGGAACCTCCCGCGCCAGCCTGGCGCCCCAGGGATCGTCCACATTGATCACGGCAGACCGGCAGTTATAAAACAGTCTTTTTTTGGCTTGATAGTAGCTTTCCATGGTACCGTGGTAATCCAGATGGTCCTGGGTCAAATTCGTAAAAGCCGCGCAAGCGAAGGTCAGACCCTCCAGCCGACCTTGGTCTAAGGCTTGGGAAGAAATTTCGGCCACCGCGTAAGCGCAGCCCTGACGTTTCATTTCGGAAAACAGGCTGTGCAGCACCTCCGGCGGCGGCGTGGTCAGCCCAGTGTGGTACACCTGCCCGCCCGCCACGTTTTCGATGGTGCCGATCAGCCCGGCTCCAAATCCATTCTTTTCGTAAATTTGTTTTAATATGACCGACGTGGTGGTTTTGCCATTGGTTCCGGTAATACCCACCAGCCGCAGCCCTGCCCATGACTCGCCGAAAAACCGGGCGCACAATAAACCGTACTCTTTTTTAGTATCGGCAACAATGATTTGCGGTATACCGGAAAGATACCGCTGGGTCAGCACCGCCGCGGCGCCCTGTTCGAGCGCCTGGGACGCAAACCGGTGGCCGTCCTGGTTCCTGCCGTCGATGCAGACGAACAGGCAGCCCGGCTCCACCCTGCGGGAATCCATTGTAATTCCTGTAATTTCAACATCCCGAACCAGAAGGTTTTGATGAACCGTCCCATCCAGGAGTGTTGAAAGTTTCATCGGCCGGATGTCCCCTTCTTTCTGCAGTAACCGGCGGTGCGCCGGTTACTGCGGGTCGTTATTCACCAGGAATTCCACCGTGATAATGGTGCCCGGGCTGACCTTGGTGTCCTTTTCCAAACTTTGTTTGACCGCCACCGACCGGGTGCCAGACGTCACGCCGGACAACCGCACGTTGACCCCCGCTTGGGCCGCCGCCGCGTTGACCTGGACCGCCGTCATCCCCGCAAAGCTGGGGACCGTTACGGTTTCTTCCTTGCTGGTTTCGTCGGTATATACCACGGCGGTACCGCCCTTGGTCAGCTGGGTGCCGGGGTTGGGTATCTGGGCAAGTACGGTGTCGCCGTCGCCCAGAATGCGCGCCTTTAGGCCCGCCTTCTCGATTTCCGCCTTGGCTTCTTCCCGGGTCAGGCCAATCACCTTGGGAGCGGTGGCGGTTTCGGTTTGCGTTTGGCCGGATTCATCCGACTTCTCAATGCCCAGGTAAGGCAGGGCTTCTTCCATAATGGCTTTAAACACCGGCGCCGCGACCGTGCTGCCGTAAATGGTGCCGCCGCGGGGCTCGTCGCACACAATGATGCAGGCGATCTGCGGGTCGTTCGCCGGGGCGAAGCCGCAGAAGGAGGCGATGCGGGCGGTTTTGTCTGGATTCCCTAGTTTTTGGGAGGTACCGGTCTTGCCGCCGATGCGGTAGCCGCTGACCGACGCGTTTTTGCCGCCGCCCTCCCGGACGACCGATTCCAGGTACTCCCGCATCAGCTTAGCGGTTTCTTCCGAAACCACCTGCCGTTTGATCTGAGCGTCCATAGTCTTGACGATATTGTCATCGGAATCCAAAATCTGTTTGACCACGTGGGGAGTCCCCAGGTTGCCGCCGTTAACCACCGAAGAAATCGCGGTAACCAGCTGCAAGGGGGTAACCAGCTGGGACTGGCCGAAGGAGGAACTGGCCAATTCCACCGGGCCCATCTGGTTGGACGCGTGATATTGGATGCCGGCCGTCGGCTGAGCTTCGCCCGGCAGGTCGATTCCGGTTTTTTCCGTCAGGCCGAACCCGCGGTAATAACGGCAGAACGCTTCCGCCCCCAGCCGCTGTCCAATTTGGATAAAGCCGATATTGCAGGAGTTTTGCAGGCAGTGGGCAACATCCTGCGCTCCATGCACCGCCCCATTGTTGCACCCGTACCGCTGCCCAGCCACGACAAATCCTCCGGTACACTGAAACGAACTGGAACCGGTGACCGAACCCTCGTCCAGCGCCGCCGAGGCGGTGACGCTCTTGAAAACCGAGCCCGGCTCGTAAGCCTCGGTAATAGCGCGGTTGCGCCATTGGTCCGACTGCGCGGCGTAACGCGCGTCCGCCTGCTGGTCTTCCGGCAAGAGCGAAATCTCCTGCGTTTTGGAATCCGGCAGCTTCCACGGGTTGTTCAAGTCGAAGCCCGGCCGGGTGGCCATGGCCAGGACTTCGAAGGTGTTTACGTCTAAAATGACGCCCATGGCATAGGTGGAAATTTTGTTGTCCTCAATGGCCTGGTCCAGGTGCTTTTCCAAAAAGTACTGCAGCCCTTTGTCGATGGTCAGCACCAGGTCGTTACCGTCCTCGGCATCCACCCGCTGTTCGTAATCAAAAGGCATATCGGTGCCAACGGCGTTGCGGGCGGTCATCACCCTGCCCGGCGTCCCCTGCAGGTAAGAGTCGTAATAGGCTTCAATCCCCGCAAGCCCCTGGTTATCCGTTCCGGTAAAGCCCAGGATACTGGACGCAAAATCACTGAACGGGTAATAGCGCTTGGTGTCCTCGTCCAAACCGATGGCGGCGCCGCTGAGCTTGCTGGTCTTTTCAAATTCCAGTATCTTTTCCTTCACATCGCTTTCGATGCGCCGTTTGACAATCACGTGGTAGTTGGACGTCTGCAGCGTTTTTTGGTATAACTCGTCCCGGTCCACGCCCAAAATCTCCGCCAATCCGTCGGCCAGGGCGTTGCGGTTCGCCTCGGTCTTGGCTTTTTCGGCTTCGGTGGAATTGCTGCCGGAAACCAAATATTTGGGCGCAATGTAAACCGTCCAGACCGTGGCGCTTTCCGCCAGCACGGTCCCGTTCCGGTCGTAAATCGTGCCGCGCTTGGGACGGATGGTGGTGTCGCGCAGCTGCTGATTCACCGCGCTGTGCTGCAGCTCGGCGCCTTCTACAAACTGTAAATACCCCAACCTGACCGCCAACAGCCCAAACCCAAACACAATGACCATCGCGATTGCGATGAGCGATCTTCTGCGCATCCGGACCGGCGCTCCCATTGCCATCGGGCAAACCTCCTTACTACTAACGCCAATGATCAAAAAGGAGAGCCAAGAACGATTTCTCAACTCCCTTTGCAATCCATAATTATTCCATCCCGTGAGATGGTATGACAGCTAGGAAAGAATTCCAGCCAGAAAGTCCTTAATCTTCTCAAAGATATTCTTATTCTCACCCTGGTCCGCAACCTCTACCTTATCCGTATTGTTAATGCGGATGTACTCTACCTGCCCGGGCTGAATTTTCTGCATGCCCAGAACGTTTTTGGCATATTCCTCCACCGCGTTCAGCGACGCCATGGATTGTGCCGCCATGCGAAGCTGGGTGTATTCGCTTTGGGCCTCCCCCAGCTGTTTTTGCGCCTTTTGCAGGCCCACGTTGAGTTCGTTGACCCGAAGCTGGTTGAAAATCAGGGTGCCCGCGACGGCCAGCACGGCGCCGATACAAAGGACGCGTTTGACCACTTGGCTCAATTTAAGCCTGTGCCGCACCGCCTTTTGGGGCAGTTCGATGACATTGTTCGCCGGTGCGGGCCGCTGTGCCGTTTTCGCTTCGAACCTGGCAAAATCATATGCGGCGCTCCCGCTGTTCCGCTCGGCCATCTGTTTCACACCTTTCTATCCGTTACACATTCGTTTCGTTTGTTAATTTCTCACACGCCCGCAGTCTTGCGCTGCGGCTGCGCGGATTTTGTTCCAGTTCCTCTGCCGTGGGTTCCACCGGCTTGCGGGTGACCAGGGCGGCTTGCGGCTTTTTGCCGCAGACACACACCGGAAAATCCGGCGGGCAGGTGCAGCCGGTGCACCATTTGGCCATCTGCTGCTTGACCATCCGGTCTTCCAGCGAATGGAAGGTAATTACCGCCAGCCTGCCGCCGGGCCTTAAAACGGAAAACGCTTTCTCCAGCCCCTCCGCCAGTGCGTCCAGCTCGCCGTTGACCGCAATGCGCAGCGCCTGGAAT
>CABQAC010000202.1 GCA_902462035.1 uncultured Eubacteriales bacterium | reverse complement strand
TCAAGACTACCGTTAATCCCACCACCGCGGTCACAACCGTGGCGGCAACCACATAAGTAAGGGGATAACCGCCGGCCTGGTAGTCCAACCAATAGGTGATGGCAAAGGTCACAAAGGGGTACAGCATCCCCGCTGTAATCGAAGACAGCGAAACAATCCGCTTCCACGCGAACAGCAAAAAAAACACCGCGAACAAAATAAGAAAAACCCGCCAATCGAACAGCAGCATCATGGCGGCGGTGGTGGTAACCCCTTTGCCGCCTTTAAAATGGAAGTACACGGGAAACAAATGGCCGAATAAACAGCCTGTGCCGCCGATATAAGCGCCCAAACGGGAAGCAAAGTCCGGCATTCCTTCAGGGCTTGCTACGGCAAACGCCCGAAATATGACGGTTCCCGCCACAATCGCCGCCACACATTTGGCAAAATCGCAGACAAAAGTCAGCAGCGCTGCCCTGCGCCCCACCGAACGCAGCACGTTGGTGGCACCCGCATTCCCGCTGCCGCAGTCGCGAATATCCTTTTGCGCAAACAGCCTGGTAAACAGAATGGAAAAGCTGACGCTGCCCAGTAGATAGCCCGCTACCGCCGTCAGCAGTGAGGCCAGCCCATAACCGATGATGAAATCGCGCATGGTTTACCGTTTCCTCCCGTCATTTATGCTTGTCGCCGCGTTCCCGCACCACAAAACGGACCGGTGTTCCCTCCAGCCCAAACGTTTCCCGAATGCGGTTTTCCAAATACCGCTGGTAGGAAAAATGGAACAAATCCGCGTGGTTGACAAAACAAACAAAGGTAGGCGGCTTGGTAGACGCCTGGGTCATATAATAGATCCGCAGCCGTTTTCCCTTATCCGAAGGGGGCTGCACCCGCGCCGTGGCGTCCGCCAGAATATCGTTGAGCATGCCGGTGGAAATACGCATGGCGTTTTGGTCCGCCACATGGCGGATCAGTTCGAACAGACGGTCGATGCGCTGCCCTTCTTTTACCGATATAAAAAGAATTGGCGCGTAAGACATAAAGGAAAAATCTTCGTTCAGCCGTTTGCGGTATTCTTGCATGGTTTTGCCGTCTTTTGCAACAGCATCCCATTTATTTACCACAATCACACTGGCTTTGCCCTGTTCATGCGCCAAACCGGCAACCTTGGAATCTTGCTCGGTAAACCCCTCGGTTGCGTCAATCATAATGACGCAAACGTCTGCGCGGTCCACCGCCATGCGGGCGCGCAGCACGCTGTACCGTTCAATGTCGTCCTCCACCTTGCTATGGCGGCGAAGGCCAGCCGTATCGATAAATACAAACTGTCCATATTCATTTTCCACATTGGTGTCAATGGCATCCCGGGTGGTGCCCGCAATGTCCGACACAATAGACCGCTCTTGACCGGAAATGCGGTTCACCAAAGAGGATTTGCCCACGTTGGGTTTGCCGATGACCGCAACCCGGATCACTTCCCCTTCGTCCTCTTCCGGCGTTTCGGGCGGCAGCAGGCGGTAAATTTCGTCCAGCAAATCGCCGGTTCCGCCGCCGTGGATCGAGGACACCGCCACCGGATCCCCAAGACCCAGGTTGTAAAATTCGTAATATTCCGCCGGCGGGGCGCCAAGAGAATCGCACTTGTTCACGCACACGACCACCGGCCGGCCGCTTTTCTGCAGCATGACCGCCACCTCGTGGTCGGTAGCCACCACGCCGGTGCGCACATCGGTCACCAAAACGATAACGTCGGCAGCCTCGATTGCAAGCTGTGCCTGCCTGCGCATCTGGGATAGGATCACATCGTCGGAATACGGTTCGATTCCGCCGGTGTCCACCAATGTAACCTTGCGGTTGCGCCATTCGCATTCCGCATAAACCCGGTCCCGGGTAACGCCGGGGGTATCGTCCACAATAGATAGCCGCTGACCGGATAATTTATTGAACAGGGTGGATTTTCCCACATTGGGACGTCCCACAATCGCGACCACTGGTCTTGCCAATTTTAATCACCTTTCCTTTCCGCCTGCCCCGCAGGCCAAACCTCATCTACAGGTTATCCACGCCCAATACCGCCGCTAGCAGCGCGGCGCCGTCGTCGGGAACAGGCTGTACGGGCACGCCCAGCGCCGCCTCCACATCGGGCAAGGACACATCGTCCAAAAACAAATCGCCCTCGCGCCGGAGCATAGCACGCGGAATGAGCAAAATTTCGCCCAAATCCCGGTGCCGGAGCTGTTCGATGAGGTCCCCGCCGGTCACCAAACCGGCTACGGTGATACTTTCGCCAAAAAAGTGATTTTTAATTCCATACACATGCCACGATAGATTATGACAGATTCTTCCTGCCCGGTCAAGCAAATCTGATAAAATCGGCGCCGCAGCTATCCCCGTGGCCAGGGAAATCCGGCGTGGTTTTTCTAAATTCCGAACCTCTTGCAGCGCGTCGGTAAATTCTTCCCGCAGCAGCGCCACCATACCGACGCCATCCTCTAGCTGGTTGAGCGGCCCGTAAAAATCCGCGGAAGGAAAAGGCAGCCCCGCCTGAATATAAAATTCATCTGACGCATAGGCAATGCGTTCTCCGAACTCCAGCTGGCACGCGTCGCCAAATCGACCGACCTGACTGATAACCCGGCCTCCGCCGACGTGTACCCCCGCAGCGGCGCAAGCCCCTCCCGGTGCCGGGTAAGCCCCAATGGTACGGCCGCAATGCTTTCCACCGCGGGGTATAACCGCTTCAAATCCCGCAGGGTCCGGTCCAATTCCGCCCCATCGTTGATGCCAGGGCACAGCACCAGCTGGCAGTTCATTTTGGTGCCGGCTTTGGCCAGACGGTCCAACCAGCGCAATACCTCGCCCGCAAAACGGTTGCCCATCATCCGGCAGCGCAGTTCCGGGTTGGTGGTATGGACCGAAATATTGATCGGACTGATCCGCATCTCGATGATGCGGTCGATGTCCTTTTCCTCCAAATTGGTCAGGGTAATATAGTTGCCAAATAAAAAAGACAGCCGCGAATCGTCGTCTTTAAAGTACAGGCTTTCCCGCATTCCTTGGGGAAGCTGGTCTATAAAGCAGAATATGCAGTGGTTGCGGCAGCGGCGCTGCTTGTCCATTAAATAGGTGTCGAACAGCAGCCCCAGGGTATCATATTCTCCTTTTCGAATGGATACCTCTCGCGTTTTACCCGCCGCATCCCCTAGCAGAAGGGTTACCTGCGAAGCGGTTTCGTAAAACCGGAAGTCGAGAATATCCTGAATTTCGTGACCGTTCAGTGACAGCAAAGACTCCCCCGCGCGAACCTGCTTTTTGTCCGCCGGGCTGTTCGGTTCCACCCCGCTGATTACCACAGCCATCGGTTACCGCTCCTTTCGAGACATACCGGCCGCGCGGCCAAATAAATAAAAAAATAGAGAAGGATATCCTCCTCCTCTACCTTTTTTCAGAAAGCAAAGGCCTTACGCTTCCTTTTTCACGACTTCCCGGCCCTTGTAATATCCGCAGTTGCCACAAAGCCTGTGGGGACGTTTGTACTCCCCGCACTGCGGGCATTTCATGAGAGCCGGCGCCTCGAGCTTCCAAACGTTGGAACGTCTTTTATCTCTTCTCGCTTTGGATACTTTTCTCTTGGGTACCGCCATTGTCAGCACCTCCTTGCCGAAGTGAAAGAATTTACTCCACTAAATTTTTTAAAATTGCAAGACGGGGATCCGTCTCGTGGACAGCGCAGCCGCACTTTTCGGTGTTCCGGTTCGCGCCGCATTTAGGGCACAGGCCCTTGCAGTCCGGCGAACACAGATACTTGGTAGGCAGCTCCAGGTAAATGTCCGCTCGCGCCAGCTCGTCCATATCCAGCTTCCAATCCTCTACCACCAAAAGTTCTCCCGTGTCCTCCCCATTTAAGGAAGATACCAGCACATGCTCGAAATCGAAGGAAAATTTCCGTTCGGTTTCCGCCGCGCAGCGGTCACAGGGCATCCGGAATAGGAATTGTGCTCGATATTGCAGCTTGACCACGCCGGAGCCGTTCGCAACCGTTCCTAAAACCTGAACCGGCGATACAAAGGGATAATTCCCGCCGTATTCGCAAGCGGTAAAGTCCAGCGAGCCGGAAAAGGATTCCGCCTCATCCTCGTTTGCAAAAAGCCTTTTCAGATCTAAAAACATATTGCACCTCGACGCTACTCGAATTATTATATCGGCTCACGCAGTTTTTGTCAACAGCAATCTTACCCTTGCAGGTAAATTTGTACAGCATGGCCGAACAGCCCA
>CABQAC010000201.1 GCA_902462035.1 uncultured Eubacteriales bacterium | reverse complement strand
CGCGTTTTTTATAAATATAAATAAAGGGGCAGATCGTCGTGACAATCCAGGAAAGCCTATTCTTCCAGCAGCGCGTCGGTTGTCACATGTAACAGCTCTGCAATGGCTTTCAGCTCAATATCCGTGACAAAGCGCTTTCCACATTCAATTCGCTGGATCGCGTTTTTATCTAAATCGATTCCGGAAAGCTGCAGCATATCTGAAAACATCCTTTGCGACGTTTTTGGATAAAGCTGTTTTCTCAGTTTTGCAATCTTTGCACCGCAAAGATTTGCCGTTCCGTCCCGGTTCCTGTTTTTATAAATTGTAATCACCTCATGGCACTTACTGGTTGTGAATAAATCTATTTTATGATACAATGAAGCCGGATATGACATTTACTGAATGTCATATCCGGCTTCATTTCAAGGAAAGGGATGAAAACAATGGACTGTGAAAACTTGTTCTGCATCTATTGGGAAGAAGGCCATTGCCTGCTGCGCAACATTTCTCTCAATATGCAAGGAATCTGTCAATCGTATCTATGCGTTGATGTGCAAGATGAAATTTTACAGCATGCAAGGAAGGCAATGCTAAAAAAATATGAGAATGAGCACAAAGAATAGAAATAAGACGGTTCCGATACAAAAAAATGTATGAAAAAAGGAGCGGCAGATTGCCGCTCCTTTTTAGATACCAACCATAGCGCCGCGAGACAACCATTTTATAAACGGTTTTCCGGGCGAATGATATTCCGCCAGTCTAAATCGCCGCGCTCCAGGCCATGGATTAGCACCTCGCCGGTGGCGATGTTAGTGGCCACGGGAATGTTATGGGAATCACAAAGCCGCAGCAGATTGATGTCGTTGGGCTCGTGGGGTTTGGGATTCAGGGGATCACGGAAAAAGAGAAGGAGATCGATTTCCTCGCAGCCGATTAGCGCGGCAACCTGCTGGTCGCCGCCCTGGGCGCCGGATAAAAAGCGTTTGATCTGCAGCCCGGTCGCTTCCGAAACCATTTTTCCGGTGGTTCCGGTAGCACAAAGATTATGACGGCTTAAAATGCCGCAGTAAGCAATGCAGAATTGAACCATCAGTTCTTTTTTCGCGTCGTGTGCGATCAGTGCAATATTCATTCCCAAAAGCCTCCCTAACAAATGTGATCAAAATGGGCCCTCCGGTCGTGCCAGACGGGTAAGGCGTATGTATCAGGATATAACGAAACCAAGTACCACTCCATTAAAGTTTTTCCAGCCGGGCAAGGGGAACGCGTTCCCCGTCCATACGCGCGGCAATCCGATCGAATGCTTTCGAGCTCCTGGACCGGGGAGAAAGCCCGCGGCCTTGGGCGGCAGCCGCAATGACTTCGCTGTCCTCGGGAACCACGCCCAGCAGTTGGACGCCTGCAGCGTCGATCACCGCGTCCAAATCCTCGTAAAAACCCGAACGCCGGAAGATATCCAGCTGAAACCGATTGATCAGCAGCCGGACATTTTGAATGCCCAGCGTTTCTACAGCCCGGCGGATTTTTTCCGTATCCCGCAAGCAAACCGGGTCCGGGGTCGCTATCAAAAACGCGTGGGTAGCGGGCGCCGCTGCGGCATAAAAACCGCGGCCCATTCCAGCGGGGCTGTCCGTTAAAATCACGTCAAAATACTTGCTCAGCGAAGCGACGACTTCCCGCATCAGGTCCGGGGCAATCATATAATCCACCCGCTGTGGGGCGGGCAGCAAAAAAAGCCCGGGACAGTGGGTGCAGGGGTAAATTGCTTTTAACGGCGCGCAGTTTCCCGCTACAATGTCCGACGCGTCGTATACCAGCTGCTCGGTGATCCCCAGCAGATAATCTAAGGAGCGCAGCCCGGCGTCGCAGTCGACCAGAAGCACCCTGCGCCCGCGTTTTACCAACGCGGCGCCTAGCCCCGCCGTGACGGATGACTTGCCGACCCCGCCTTTTCCAGAAGTTACGACCGCGACACTGGCCATGGAAGACTTCACTCCTGTCTATCATATTAACACAAAAAACACCGGTAGTCAAAAGATTGTTTGTATACAAAATTAACAAAATTTATTGAAATAAATTAGTGCAATGCCTGGAAAATCTGTCGATTTGCAGTACGATAGGGGGCCTTTTACTGCGCATATTAACCAGGATTACGGTAACAAAAAACAGAGATTATTCCGCGCCATCCGGCAATTGAGCCTCCGTATCTCCACTGTCGTCGGGTTGGGGGATCGGGGCATAGTCGCCCAGTTTAAAGTATGCGTCCAAAATCTCCTTCATCGCAGGCGCCGCGGAATAACCATGGGCGCCATGCTCCAGCACAATAACTACCGCGATTTCCGGTTTGTCGTAGGGTGCAAAACAGGCAAGCAAGCCATGGTCGGAACCGCCGCCGGCCTGCGCCGTTCCGGTTTTGCCTGCCAGGGGAACAGGGTAGTTGCCCAGGATGTAGGATGCCGAGCCGCCGGACATGGCAAGGCGCATGCCGTATTTGACCGCGTCCACGTTTTCCTGGCTTACACCCAGTTGATCCGCCACCACAGGGGCGTCCGCCACATCTCCTTGGATGACGGTGCTGCGGGAATAATCGGTAATGCTTTTGACAATACGCGCCTCGTACCGGGTGCCGCCGTTGGCGATGGTGGCGATATAGCAGGCCAGCTGCAGCGGGGTAAACAGATTGTCCGACTGGCCGATGGCCGCCTGCAGCGTGTCGCCCGGGTACCATGGGACCGTAACGCCAGTCTGGTCGCCGGCCGCCTTGCGGGATTCGGGACCCGCTAAGGTGCCTTTCCGCTCATCCTTGAAAAGTTCAATGCCGGTGGGCACGCCCAGACCTAAGCGTTTGCAGTAATCGTTCATGCGGGTGATGCCAAGACGGTCTGCCGTTTGGTAAAAGAAAATATTGCAGGAATCGCGCAGCGCAATGGATACCGGAATGTTTCCATGATACCCCAGGCATTGGAATCGCGAGCCGTAGTAGTCGAAGAAACGGTTGCAGGTCAGCCGGGTGGTGGGTTCGATGACCCCCTCCTCCAGCCCCGCCAAAGCTATGGCGGGCTTCATCACCGAACCGGGCGGGTAAACGCCGCTCAGGTTCCGGTTGACGAAGGATTTGGTGGGATCGGATAAATCCAGCTGATAGTTGGATAAATCAAAGGTAGGCCAGGTGGACATGGCCAGCACTTCGAAGGTGTTGACGTCGATGACAACGGCCGCACCCGCCGAACAATCCTCGCCGTTGTTCTTTTTGCCCGAGGCTTTGCCGGTGGCGGCAATTTGTTCAATCATGTCCTGCAGCGCCTTGTTGGTGGCGCGCTGCAGGTCGCTGTCAATGGTCAGGATGACCGTGTTGCCCGCCACGGGCAGCTGCAAATCCGTGGTGTTCAAATAGGCGCCGGTGTTGCTGGTTTCAATCACCCGGGTGCCGCGGGTGCCGCGCAGAAAGGTTTCCAGCGCCTGTTCCACGCCGAACTTGCCGATGGTATCGTTGATGGTATAGCCCTGGTCTTTTTTCTCTTTGTATTCCGCCTCGTCAATGGCGCCCACAATGCCTACCGAATGCGGGGCCAGGTCGCCGTTTGGATATTCCCGTATGGTGGTATTCTCGATCTTGGCCCCGGGCAGGCTGTCGCTGTTTTCGCTTACAATCGAAACCGTATCCACCGAAATATCTTCGGCAAAGGTGTACGAAATCGTGGCCGAAAAACCCCGGACCGTCATTTCGTTTCGGACAGAAACCACGGTTAGCGCGTCCTCCCGGGACAGCTCCCCGCATTCGTATTTTTCGATCAGATGGTACATGCAGTCTTCCGCCGAGGTGGATACCCCCACGCGGAGTTGCTTTTTAAGCGCGTCGGCCTCCTTGTCGAAGCCTTCTTTAAACTGGTAAACGCCGTTTGCGTCCAGCGCGATGGGCAGATTATCGATCCATTCCTCGCCCGTCTGCCGCAGCAGACGCGCAAGGCGCAGGATCGTTTCGTTCTCCGTTCCAGCCGTCATGTAATTTTTATCGAACACGATGCTGCGGCACATCCGGTTGCCCGCCAGTACATTGCCGTTGCGGTCCAAAATTTCCCCCCGCGCCGCCTCCACGGAAATGGTTCGGGTGGACGTGCGGTCGGCAAGGTCGCGATAGGACTGCCCCTGTACAATCTGCAGATCGAACAGTTTGAACAGATAAGCGGCAAAAAAGACCGCTACCAGCGACATCATCAAAATAGACCGGATACCGGTATGTTGTTTTTGGATGGGGATCACCTCCGGGTTTCAGTGGCGGTTTACTCCACGTCGGATAACCGCAGGGCAAAGAAACGGTTAAA
>CABQAC010000200.1 GCA_902462035.1 uncultured Eubacteriales bacterium | reverse complement strand
GCGCGTTTGTATGATTTGGGCGTTATTGGTCCGGTCAGCTACCGGCTACCAGAGTCACGTTGACGTCGGTGGTTTTCCCATTGCGGAAAATGGTGATGGTAATGGTTTCACCCGCGCTGTATTTATTCTTTTCACTGATCATCTGCGCGTAATTGGATACGGCCACACCGTTGACTTTGGTAATGATATCGTTTTGCTGGATACCGGCGTCCTCAGCGGGAGACTGGGAGGCCACACTGTAAACTACCACGCCGGAGGGGTATCCCATCCGATTGAGCATTTCGGAGGTGTAATTGGTATTGATGGAAACACCCAAATACGGCTGCGGCTGATTTTCGTTTTTGATAATCCGCTGGGCAATTTCCACAACCTCGTTGACCGGAATGGCAAAGCCCATTCCCTCGTAATCCACGTCTGATTTTTTGGCGTTGTTAATGCCGATCAGCTTGCCTTCGCTGTCGAGCAGGGCGCCGCCGCTGTTGCCGGGATTAATGGCCGCGTCGGTTTGAATCAGGTTCATCTGGGTGCCGGATTCTGTGGTGATGGACCGGTTCAGCCCGCTGATGATGCCCTGACTGGTGGAACCCATAAACTGCAGGCCGCCGGGGTTGCCGATCGCAATGGCGATCTCGCCGATCTTTAGGCTGTCGGAATCGCCGATTTCAATAGCGGGAAGACCGGTACGGTCAATCTTCAGCACCGCTAAATCCGCGCTGGAATCATAGCCGACCACCGTGGCGGAAATACCGGTTTCGGAATCGCTGGGCAGATAAACTTGAATTTGGGCGTTAGGATCGACCGAACCGTAATTGGCGCCCTCCACCGCGCTGGAAATCACATGGTAATTGGTAATGATGTAACCGTCTGCAGTATAAATAACGCCGGAACCTTCGGATGTTTCACTACTGCTTCCGCCAAAAAAAGGATTCCCGCTGCCCGCAATGGTCACCTTAATCCCCACCACGGAAGGGCCTGCCTTTGTGGCCACCGCTTCGGCCACATTGTCCGCCGTGCCGGTGATATGAATGGTATTATTCGTGTTGGTATTGGTCACGTCGGACGAAGGCGGCGTACTGTTGGCCCCGCTGGAAGCGGAAGGGTCCCCTGTGCCTTTGACCGCCAGCCACATGCCGCCGGCGGAAAGCGTCCCGCAAAGCAGCGCCGTGCACACGGTAACCGACAGCAGCGCCCCAAAGCTGTATTTCTTTTTATGATTCGGTTCTTTCGGGGACTGGGGCGGATAAGGCGGATAAACATATTCCTGTTCCAGGTTGCCATTATTTTTATCGTAATCGTTCATAAAGCCACATCTCCTTCAATCTTTTTTGATTGTGACTTTATTATATCGTCGTTTTGTGTGATGATTCAGACAAAATTATGAATGAAATTTAAAGAATTGTGAAAAAAGGGTGAGGACTAAAGCTGCGGTCCGCCTGAGGCGAAACTGCCGCCATCGCCGGATTCCAGTTCAAACCAAAACATCACGCCGTCCTCCTGGTTTTCCACACCAAAGGGCATGCGGTGCGCCGTCATAATGGCGGCAACGACCGACAGACCGATTCCCGTCCCGCCGTATGCGCGGGAACGCGCTTTATCCACCTTATAAAAGCTCTCCCAAATACGAGATAAATCCTCGGCCGGGATTTGGCTGCCAGAATTATAAACCGTGATCCGGACCCTTCTATCCACGCCGCCCGGCTCGACGGCCACACGGACCACGCCGCCGTCCGCGGCGTGATTGGCCGCATTGGATATATAATTATTCAATACGTTTTCAATAAAGAATTCGTCGCCCCATACGTAAGTGCCGTTTCGGCGTTCCAATTCCACCCGGATATTCTTTTGTCCAGCAGAATGCCGTACCGCTTAAGTACCGCTTCGATCAACCCGCCGATTTCGAACCGCTGAATATTCAGCTCTTCCGCACCAGATTCCAGCTGCATCAGCGCCGTCATTTTTTTAATCAGCAGGCTCATCTTTTCCGCTTCGTCCTGAATAACCTCGCAATAATAACGGCGGCTGTCCTCATCAGCGGAGACGTTTTCCGCCAGCCCTTCGGAATAAGCCATAATCAGCGCGATGGGCGTTTTCAATTCATGGGATGCGTTGGCGATGAATTCCCTTCGCAGTTCATCCTGCCGGGTTTTCCGCTCGTTGTCCCGCATTAGCTGCGCATTGGCGGTTTTCAGTTCAGACAAATTGCGCTCCAGTTCGGTGGAAAGGCGGTTGACGCTTTGCCCCAACCGGCCGATTTCATCCTTTCCCCCGCGCTCATATTTTCGGCTGAAATCCAGCTGGGAAATCGAGGTGGTAATTTCGGAAAGTTCCAGGATCGGCCTGGAAAAACTCCTGGCAATCCAAAAAATGAGAAACCCGCTTAAGAATAAAGAAAAAATACCGGTCAAAATCAAAAAACGGTTAAAAATTTCCACACTCTCGCTGATCGCCTGCAGCGGCGTGTTCACCATCATATAATAACCGTTGTCCAGTTTGCCCGTCAGGGTCAGGAACTTTTGATTCAGGCGGATATTGTTCCATGTTTGAACAGTGTATTCTCCATTGGACAAAGCGGAAAAGTTTCCAGTAATTCCGCCCATCTCCATAATGAAATCGCTCGGGTTGGTATAGGGCGTTCCAATCATGGAGTAATACGCGTACTTGTTGGACAAAACCAGCATATTGTAATTGCCGCCGCTGTTGATAATATCCAGCTTCAGCCGCAAGTCGGCTTCTTCCCCGTTTTGGAACAAACCGTTAACTTGGCTGTATACATCCACCAGGCTGTTTTGTTTTTGCTGCCGGTAATATTTTTCCAAAACCAAGTTGTTGACCATCCAGTTAAAAGAAAGCACCAAAAACAAACAGGCCAACACGCTGAAAAACAACTTGACCACAATTGACCGGGCGCTCCACAGCGAACCCAATTGAAACACTTTTTTCTTCATGCTATCTCAACCTGTTTCCCCGTATGGAGCCGGTTACGAAACCTCGAACTTGTAACCGACCCCGCGGATGGTTTTTATATAATCGGCCGCGTCTCCCAGCTTGCTGCGAAGGGTTTTCACATGGGTGTCCACGGTGCGCTCGTCGCCATAATAAGAATAATCCCAAACGTTATTGAGAATTTTTTCCCGGCTTAGGGCCACGCCGGCGTTATCCGACAGGTAGCACAGCAGCTCGTATTCCTTGTAAGTCAAATCCACCAACTGCCCGTTCACGCGGAGTTCCCGCGCCGGTTTATTCAGCGAAATGCGCCCGAACCGCTTGACTTCGTCCAAATCGAAGGAACGGCGCAGAATGGCTTCGACCCTGGCGACCAGAATGCGGGGACTGAAGGGTTTGGAGATATATTCATCCGCCCCTAAGTCAAAACCAACCAGTTCGTCGATCTCCTCGCCCCGCGCAGTCAGCATAATGATAGGAACCTTGGATTTTTTGCGGATGTTGCGGCAAGTCTCCCATCCGTCCATCCGGGGCATCATCACGTCCAAGATGACCAGATCCGGGGATTCCTTCTCAAACAAATCCATAGCCTCTACACCATCCGCCGCTTCCATGATGCGGTACCCCTTAGCGCCTAAAAAATCCGAAATGATTTTACGCATGCGCGCCTCGTCGTCAACGACCAAAATCTTTTTATTTTCCATTTCTGTGCCCTTCCTTTCGCACAAACTGGAGCGCTGTTTTTTCCATTCAAACTCCGGCGCGGGTAGGCTGTTCCCGTCCCGCCATTTCCCATGGAAAGATCATACCCAATGGATGTGACGGTTGTGTGAAATAACGCCCGTCCCCTCTGCCGTTTTCGCACGGCGCAGGTACTTCTATCGCGCCTTCTTTTATCAAGGCCATTATAACACAACAAAGCGCGGAAAAACACCTTGAGATTGGGACAAGGGCGCCGGTAATATTGTTTGTAGCGGCAGCCATATATATGATTAGCCAGGCGCGCAATACGGGGGTTTTTGTCCGGTTATGGCGCGGGTCCGGCATATGGCGCTCCCGCAGAAATGGTTCCGGTCCGTTTTATTCCGCCTCCCCCCGGCGCGATCAATCCCGCACGAAAGGTGTGATTACATGGAGCAGGATCCCACAAAGAATTGGGATGAATTGATTCAGCAGTATAACCAAGAAATATTAAAGTTTAAGGAATACTCCCTCCCTACCCTCCGCGGCCTCTCTCCTGCTGCAGAAGCGGACACAGCCGCACCCGTTGCGCTAATAACGCCGGGCGAAGAGGATAAGCCTTCGGTAGATATCACGTTTGAGCCGGTGGTAAGCGACGCGGAGGAAACGCCCGAAATTACCCAGCCGCCGCCCGAGCCGCAGATTGCC
>CABQAC010000199.1 GCA_902462035.1 uncultured Eubacteriales bacterium | reverse complement strand
TACTGCATATTGCATACGTCGTGGCGGCTGACCAACGCCGCGCGCTGGTAAACGCGCTCCACCGGCACGTCCGCGGCGCGGGCAAGGGCGTCCTCCCAGGTCAGGCAGCCGGGCTGGCGGGAATCCACGGTGATGATGTTGCGCAGAAAGGGCAGCCGCTTCATATGCAGCGGCGCGCCCGCCTGGGCGGTCTGCAATTCGGGGCAAAGTTCGTGGATGATTCCCACATAATTCGAATCCTTGAACCCGTCGATCATCACCAACGTATGGGTGTCCGACTGGCGCAGCAGATACTCCGCCTCGTGGATTTTATATGCGGTGTTCACCGTAACCAGCACCGCGCCGATTTTGGTGGTCGCCCAAAACGTGATGTACCACTGGGGCACATTGGTCGCCCAAATGGCCACATGGTCCCCCCGCTTAACGCCCAGCGCGATCAGGGAACGGGCAAAGGTATCCACATCGTCCCTAAATTGGGCATACGTGCGGGTGTAGTCCAGCGTGGTGTACCGGAATGCGTACTGGTCGGGGAATTCCTCCACCATGCGGTCCAATACCTGGGGGAAGGTCAGGTCGATCAGGCTGTCCTTTTCCCACACGTATTGGCCGGTTTGGGCCGCGTTTTGGAACAGCCGGCCGCCGCCCGCTTTTTGGTCGATATAACGCGACATATAGTTAATGTACTGGGGAAACACCACGCCCGCGTCGCCCAAATCCCTGGCCCAGCGCTTGACCCATTCCAGCGAAATATAACCGTCGTAATTGATCGAGCGCAGCGCCAGCATCATATCGGAAATAGGCAGATCGCCCTCGCCCAGCATACGGTACTCGATTTTGCCGTCCGGCCCTACCAGCGAGTCCTTAATATGGACATACTTGATGTAAGCGCCCAGGTTCATCACCGTTTGGCCGGGCGTTTCGCCCGCGAACCGGCAGGGATGATGCACATCCCACAGCGCGGCCACATTATCGCTGGCTACCGTGTCGAGCAGGGCGCGCAGCCGGGCGGTGTCCGCATAAACGCCGTTGGTTTCCACCAGCAGGGTCACGTTCTTTTCTTCGGCAAAGGGAACGCACCGGCGCAGCGTACCGATGACCACCGCGTCGTCCACCTCGCCTTCCGGCTGGGGCTCCAAGTCGGCCAGCACCCGGATATACGGGGTGTTAAGTTTGGCTGCCAGCGCGATATACTGGCGCAGTTCCTGCACATTGGCCTCCTGCTCCGCGGCGTACTTCAGGCAGCAGCCAGAGGAAAGGCACGGAATTTCCAGCCGGAGCGATTCCAGCTTTTTGACGGTAGCGGGCAGCTGCGCATCCGAAAAGGGCGGTGCGTTGACCGCAAAAATATCGTTGCCCAGGCCGCGGATCTCGATACCGTGGAAGCCCAGGTCTTTGGCCATGGCGTAAATGTCCTTCCACTCGAAATCCGGGCAGCCCAATGTGGAGAAAGCAATTTTCATCCGAATAACCCCCGTTTTTTCCTGTCGTTTTCTTACCGCGCTTGCGGCTGTTTTAAGCATAGCAGGGCGAAAGCCTCCGCTTTTTTGGGGCCATCTGCCTAGCGGACCGATTGGATCCGCGGGGCAGGGCGATCGATTGGCGTTTTGTTGCGGCGAAATATAAAAAACGATTTCCCTTTATATTAACAAATCTGACGGCCAGCGTCAACTTTTCAACCAATTTTTATTTTCTTGCCTTTTGTATGGGCAGATGGATTCGCCCGGTTGTTTTTCTCCCTAAAACAATTGACCTTTGTTCCGGCCCGTGCTAGCATGGAATCAATCATAACCACATAGCAGAAAGGAGCAACGATATGGTCTTTGAACAAAACGGAAAATTGTACCGCCGGCGGGACAAAGAACTTTTATGCATCGAGCCGTGGGGCGAAAACGGCCTGCGGGTGCGCGCCACCCAACTGATGGATTTTTTGCCTGGGGAAGACTTCGCCCTGCTGCCAAAGCCCCAGGGGCACACCGGCGCCATTTGTATCGAAGGGGACCGCGCCGCGGTAGAAAACGGAAAAATTCGGTGCCGGATGGATCACAACGGCGTGCTGTCTTTTTACAACCAGCGCGGGGACTTACTGCTGATGGAGTACGACCGGAACCACCACCCAGTGGAGGAAAACGCCTTCGACAGCGCATTGGAAATCAAGCCCCGGTACTTCGAGCCGCGTTTGGGGACAGATTTTTACCGGCTGTCCGTCCGGTTCGAAGCATCGCAGGGTGAAAAGCTGTTCGGCATGGGCCAGTACCAGCAGCCGGATTTTGATTTGAAGGGCTGCGTGCTGGAACTTGCCCACCGCAATTCCCAGGCCAGCGTTCCCTTCCTGCTTTCGAACAAAGGGTACGGCATGCTGTGGAACAACCCCGCCATCGGCCAGGTGGTGTTCGGTAAAAACCGCACCGAATGGACCGCGACCTCCACCCGGCAGATGGATTACTGGATTACCGCGGGCGACACGCCGGCCGAAATAGAAGAATCTTACGCGGGCGTGACCGGCACCGTGCCCATGATGCCCGCCTTTGCCACAGGCTTTTGGCAGTGCAAGCTGCGTTACCAAACCCAGGAAGAACTGCTGGAAGTGGCCCGGGAATATAAACGCCGCGGGCTGCCCCTTTCGGTCATTGTGGCGGACTTTTTCCACTGGCCCCACCAGGGCGACTGGAAGTTCGACCCGGAATATTGGCCGGACCCGTCTGCCATGGTCCAGGAACTGAAGGACATGGGGGTCGAATTGATGGTATCGGTTTGGCCCACCGCGGACAAGGACAGCGAAAATTTTGCCGCAATGGAGGACCAGGGCCTTTTGACCCGTTCTGAATTCGGCACCCGCATGGTCATGCTGGCCGATGCGGCCATTGTAGATATGACCAACCAGCAAGCCCGGGACTTTGTGTGGGATAAGCTGCGCCAGAATTATTACAGCCATGGCATCCACCTGTTTTGGCTGGATGAAGCGGAACCGGAATTCCATGGGTACGAATACAGCTATTACCGGTATCACCGGGGTACCGACCTGGAAATTGGCAACCTGTACCCCAGGGAATACGCCAAAATGGTATACGACGGCCTGCAAAAAGAGGGAACCACCGATGTTTTAAGTTTGCTGCGGTGCGCCTGGGCGGGCAGCCAACGCTACGGCGCGCTGGTATGGTCTGGGGATATCCACTCGAGCTTCCGCTCCCTGCGCAACCAACTGTCCGCCGGGCTTCATATGGGACTGGCAGGCATTCCGTGGTGGACCACCGACATCGGCGGTTTTAACGGCGGCGATATCCGCACGCCCGAATTCAAGGAATGCCTGGTCCGCTGGTTTGAATATGGAACCTTTTGCCCGGTAATGCGGCTGCACGGCAACCGCACTCCCGCTACCCCGCCCTTGGGGGATACCGGCGGCGGCAGGATGCCCAGCGGCGGCGCCAACGAAGTTTGGAGCTTTGGAGACGAAGTTTACGAAATCTGCAAAAAACATCTTATTCTGCGGGAAAAGCTGCGCCCCTACCTAAACGAGCAAATGCGCCGCGCCCATGAAAAGGGCACCCCGGTCATCCGCCCGTTGTTTTACGATTTTCCGGCCGACGCGAAATGCTGGGAGATTGCCGACCAGTTCCTGCTGGGGCCGGATATCCTGGTTTGCCCCGTCCTGTACGAAAATCAGCGGGAACGCGCCGTTTACCTTCCCGCCGGGGCCGCGTGGCGCAGCCTGCGGGACGGCGCCGTTTATTCCGGCGGCGGGGTTTACACCATGGAGGCGCCGCTCGATTCCATCCCCGTTTTTCTGCGGGACAGCGCGCTGCCTGAACTGACCTTGTAGTCAAAAAGCGCTTTTTCAGCGGGCGGCAAGACAAAAGCCGGCGCGCGATAAGTTTCATCATTTCAAAAAAGCCAAAATACCCCCTGGTGTAGTTTTATTTTTCTACACCAGGGGGTATTTAAATGAGCAAGTGAAAAGGGCATATCGCGGGGATTGGGGGGGGGCGAAGTACCTGGCGCCGTGTGGCAAAGAAGAAAAAAGGCCGCGGCGCTGCAATTCTGCCGCGGGAGGATTTCATACATCCCTAAAACAGATACGGCGTCTCCAGCCAAAAGCGGACCGTCCCTCTTACCGCGGTACTCCGCCTAAAACGTAAAAATCCCTGCTCAAAGTCTCTTTTCGTTCGGCCCGTAAGCCGGGCAAAGCGTCTTATGGTTACCGCAGCGCAACAATATTCGTAACAATACCCGCCGGGGATAGGTCCACAACGCCGTATGTAGGGCCGCCCGCGCCGTAGCGCAGGGCGCCGGGACTGAGCAGGTGCAGCCCGTCGTCGTACGATGCCAGCGGCTGGTG
>CABQAC010000198.1 GCA_902462035.1 uncultured Eubacteriales bacterium | reverse complement strand
TAATTTCGTCGCAAAGGGAAAGATCGAGCGTATCGGGCACAAAGCCCGCCCCCATGCCCTGCAAGGGGTGCGGCCCCGGCCTGCCGCCGGATAACACCGCCGAATCCGCGGGTTCCACCGCCACCACCCGGACTGCAGGGTTTTGTTCCTTTAAATAACGGGCCGCGCCCGTGATGGTGCCGCCGGTGCCCACCCCGGCCACAAAGCAATCGACCGCGCCGCCGGTGTCCTGCCAAATCTCCGGCCCGGTGGTGCGGTAATGGGCAAAGGGATTCGCCGGGTTGGTAAACTGGCCCGGGATCATGGCGCCCGGCGTTTCCGCAGCCAGCGCCGCGGCCTTATCGATAGCGCCCTGCATGCCCAGTTTGCCGTCCGTCAGCACAATCTGCGCCCCATAGGCCGCAAGCAGCGTCCGGCGTTCCACGCTCATGGTATCCGGCATGGTCAAAACCACCCGGTAGCCCTTGGCCGCCGCCACCGCCGCCAGGCCAATGCCGGTGTTGCCGCTGGTGGGTTCGATAATCACCGTCCCGGGCTTTAGTTGGCCGGCCGCTTCCGCGGCTTCGATCATCGCAAGGGCGATCCGGTCCTTGGCGCTTCCCGCCGGATTAAAAGATTCTAGTTTTCCCAGTATGCGCGCTTGCCAGCCGTGCCGCTCGCGAAGGCCGCAAAACTCCAGCACCGGCGTATGGCCGATCAGTTCGGTAACCGAATGGTAAACAGGCATGCCGTCGTCCCCCTTTGTTTCGCATCATGCTGCCGCATATCTTTCCGTTTAAAACAGCCTCGTTCTTTTTTTCATCATACTCCTTTCATCGCCTGCCTGTCAAATTGGGCGGGCCGACTTATTTTTTGTTGACGCGTTCCGCCCTTTGGGGTATGATTAAAACATAGCTGGGAACTATGCTATTAGGAAAGGAGGGCTTGTCCCCATGCGCATTTCCGCGAAAGGCCGGTACGGGCTGGCGGCGGCGGTTCAAATGGTGGAATACCAGGGCGCCGGCGCGGTGCCCATCGCCGCAATTGCCGAAAAACTGGGCATCTCGAAAATCTATTTGGAACAAATTTTCACCCTGCTCAAACGCGCAGGGCTGGTACAGTCGGTAAAAGGATCCCAGGGCGGTTACCTGCTGGCCCGGGGGGCGGACCAAATAACCGCCTGCGGCGTGCTGTCCGCCCTGGAACAGCTGCTGTTCGAGGAAACCGAGCCTTCGGTGGCCGAACTTGCCCCGGGGGTGGAGCAAGCCATGCGCCAGCTGGTATACGCGCCGCTGGACCAAAGCGTTCGTTCCGCCCTGCAGGCGGTTACCCTGGCCGATCTTTCCGAAGCGGCCCGGGCAAACGGGCAGGCGGGCGGCTACATGTTCTTTATTTAACGGTTGCGCAGGTAAAAACCGCCTTGCAGGGCGGGCAGCCGGGCCAAATTTGCTTTTTTTGCCGCATATCCATCATCCATATAAAAAGGAAGGAATCGGATGAAACGTACGATCAAGTTCCGCGCCGCGGCTTTGGGCCTGGCGGTCGTTCTGGCCTTGGGCTTGGGCGGCTGCAAGCACGAGCCCGACCCTGTCGCCGAGCAGCAGCGGTTCGACCGCTACCTGGAAGAATTGGTCCCCGTCTTTGCCGGGACCAACAGCCTGACCTTAAACTGCCTGTTCAACGACCCCGCCGCCTTCGGCATCACCCAAACTTCCGCCGCCCTGCCCTTTGCCACCGAAGAAGCGTATCAAAGCGAGTTTCAGGAAATCCGCGGCGTTTTGAAAGACTTGAAAGGTTTTCACGCGGGCCAGCTGGACGCGTCCTCCCAATTGACGCTGAAGATTTTAACGGATTACCTGAACCGCCGCCTGCTGCTGGAGCCGTACTACGACCTGGACAACAGCTACCTGGGCAGCTTTATCGGGTTCCAGGCGCAATTTCCGCTGCTGCTGAACGAATACGAGTTTACAAACAAACAGTATTTCGACGACTATTTCGCCATGCTGGAATCGGCCGGCTCCGTGTTCGCCCAATATGCGGAGATGGAAGCCCGTCGCCAGAAAAACGGTGTGGGCATGAGCCAAACCATCCTGCAAAAGGTCATTGATCAATGCGCGTCCTTTTCCAAGGAAGCGCCGGATTTTCTGATTGCGGCCATGGCGGAAAAGATCAAGGCCGTCCCCTTTTTGACCGGCGCGCAAAAGGAGGAAGCCCTTTTAAAGAGCGAACGATTGCTTTCCGATAATTTGACGGACGCTTACCGGGCGCTGGGCGAATCGCTGGCCGGGCTGCTGCCCGCCGCCAGCGGCAGCGACCTGGGCCTTTGCAGCCAGCCCGGCGGCAAAAAATATTACGAGGCGCTGGTTAAAACCAAGACCGGCATCGATTGGAGCATCGATGAAATTTGGGACTACCTGGTGGACCGGTCGGAGGACGTCGTCCAATCGCTCCAGGCGCGGGCCATTCGAAACCCCGCCGCCGCCCAGCAGTACGCGAACGGCAATTTCCGCTACTCGGATTTTAAAACCGCCGGGGAAACCCTGGACTTTCTGGCAGAGCGGATCAAACAGGATTTTCCCGCCATCGAAAAGACGCCCTACACCGTTTCCCAGGTGCCGGATTCCATGAAGGACTTTTTCTCCCCCGCCGCGTATTTCACCCAGCGGGTGGACGCAAAGCCGGGCGCGCCGGAACGGATCGTGCTCAACGGCGAATACAAAGACACGCTGTTTACCACCATCGCCCACGAGGGGTACCCCGGCCACTTGTACCAGACGGTGTTCTTCGCCGGGCAGAACTTGCCCACCGTGCGGTACCTGATCGATTATTCCGGCTACAGCGAAGGCTGGGCCAATTACGTGGAGCATAAAAGCGCCGCTTACGCCCCGGCGGACGCGGACGCGGCTGTTTTGGCGGAACTGGGCAGCCAATATATCTCCTGCGCCATCGCTTTGTCCGATATCGGCATCCACTACCGCGAATGGGACCGCGCGGATTTTTCCGCTTTCCTGACCGACGCTTTGGGCATTGAGGACGAGGACGCGCTCAACGAACAGTACGACATGATTTTGGAAACCCCGGCCAATTACCTGCAATATTATCTGAACGGCCTGGTTTTCGACGAGCTTTACCAGGCTGCCGCCAAAGAATTGGGCAGCCGGTTTTCCGCCGTGGCGTTCCACCGGGTGATTTTACAAACAGGCCCGGCCAGCCTGGACATTTTGCAGGAGCAGATCGGCCAGTACGTCAAAGCCGCGTCGGAATCCGTCCCCGCCATCGCCGCCTGATTGCTTTGGGGAATAAACAGAAAGGATGTTTTGCATGCCAAAATCGTCCAATCAGAAGATGAAATTGCTGTACCTGATGAAATTCCTGCTGGAATCCACCGACGAGTCCCATCCCGCCCCGGTGGCGGAGATGATCGCCATGCTGGAACAAAACGGTATCTCGGCCGAACGCAAGAGCATTTACGACGACCTGGAGGCGCTGCGTTTGTTCGGCATGGATATCGAATACCAAAAAGCCCAGCCGGGCGGGTATTATGTGGCAAGCCGCACCTTCGAGCTGCCGGAACTCAAGCTGCTGGTGGACGCGGTCCAGTCATCCAAGTTCATCACCCATAAAAAGTCCAACGACCTCATCAAAAAGATCGAAAGCCTTTCGAGCGTTCACGAGGCCCGGCAGCTGCAGCGGCAGGTGTACGTTGCCAACCGCATCAAGACCATGAACGAAAGCATTTATTATAATGTGGACACCATCCATACCGCCATTGCGGAAAATAAAAAGATCGGCTTTCAGTACTTTGAATGGACGGTGGGTAAGGAAAAGCAGTTCCGCCACAGCGGCAAGGTCTACCGCATCAGCCCCTGGGCCCTAACCTGGGACGACGAAAATTATTACATGGTGGGCTTTGACAGCGAAGCCGGCATTCTGAAGCATTACCGGGTGGACAAAATGTCCGCCATTTCGGTCACTGCCGAGCCCCGGGACGGCCAAGACCGGTTCGAGCAGCTGGATATGGCGGTATACACCAAAAAGCTGTTCGGCATGTTCGGCGGGCAGGAGGAACTGGTCCGCCTGGAATTGGACAATTCCCTGTGCGGGGTGGTCATCGACCGGTTTGGCCGGGACATCGCGCTGACCAAAACCGACGAAAACCATTTTTCCGTCCGGCTGAAGGTGGCGGTCAGCCCCCAGTTTTTATCGTGGGTCTTTGGCTTTGGGGACAAGGCCCGGGTGCTTTCCCCCAGCAGCGTGCGCGACGCGCTGCTGCAAATGTGCGCCGGGGTGGCGGCCCAGTACGGCGCACAAACGAATGCCCCGGAACCCGAAGCCGCGCCTGCGCCCGCCCCGGCGCGGCTGCTGG
>CABQAC010000197.1 GCA_902462035.1 uncultured Eubacteriales bacterium | reverse complement strand
GCTTACAGTCAGCGCCGGGTCGCTTTCGCCCGGCTTTTCGGCGGCGCAGACATCCTACACCATGACGGTTCCCAACAGCGTGTCTTCGCTGACCATCGGCGCGCAGGCCGCCGACGGCGCCGCGACGGTCAGCGGCGCGGGAAATAAAACGTTGAAGGTGGGGCAAAACGTCTTTTCGATTGTGGTCAAGGCCGAAAGCGGCGCGACCAAAACCTATACGGTGACGGTTACCCGCCAAAGCGGCGGTTCGGTTTCTAAGCCGCCCGTGGTATCCACGCCGCCGGTTGGGTCCCAGCCGCCTGCGGTTTCGAACCCGGCAAGCGAAGGGCAGGTAAGCAGCGATGCGGCATCTTCGGAAGAACCGGTTTCGCAGGTAGAAAGCGAAGCGGTTTCCTCCGGCGGAAACGTCTCGTCAGAGCAGGCGGTATCGTCGGAACAGCCGCCGCCATTGGAACGAAAGGACTATACCTGGCTAACGCCCCATATTCTTTATATCGCGGGGATGCTGGTTTGCTTGGCTGTCGGCGCGGCGTTCGGCTTCTTCATCCGCGGCAGGAAAATGGACTGAAGTGATTAAAAATCATGCCCTGCTGGTATACTAACAGCAAGAGGACAACAATGGCGACCCTGCGCGATGCGGCGCAAGACATCATGGGCCGGGGGTCGACCCGGCCGGAAAGGCGCGGTCTGGAATATATGGAAGAATATCGGAATTTATGTATGTCCTGCATGCAGGATAAAAACGGGCAAGAAATTTGCCCGCACTGCGGCTATGCGGAGGGTACGCCCAACCCCATGCCTGCGCTGCCTGTGGGAACAGTGCTGCAAGGAAAATACATTGTGGGGAAATTCCTTTCCTCCGACGGCGAGGGACTGACCTATTCGGTCTTTGACTGTGTGGAAAAATGCGGGGCGACGCTGCGGGAATTCTATCCCACTGCGCTGGCTGCGCGGGAAGGCGCGGAAGGTATGGTCCGCCCGCTGAATGGCAGGGAGGAAGTTTTCCGGCGCTACCTGCACGACTTTTTAGTAAACGCCCGCTGCGTGGCCCGCATGCGGGACTTGTCCGGCATTGTGGCAATTTACGATATTTTTGAGGAGAACGGCAGCGCTTATTACCTTACGGAGGATTGTGAAGGCTGTACGCTGCGCGCGTTTATCGAACGCAACGGGGGGCCTGCTTCCTGGAACGCGGTGCGCCCGTTGTTTATGCCGGTGCTCTCGACTTTAAGCGCCATGCACGACGCCGGGATTTTTCATTACGGCATTTCTCCGGATACGCTGTTTGTTACGAAAACCGGTAAAATGAAGCTGACTGGGTTCCGCATTGCCGCGGTTCGGATGGAGAATTCGGAGCTGCCCCCCTCGCTGATCCCGGGGTGCGCCGCGTTAGAACAGTACCGCCCGGTTGGAAAATGCGGCTCTTACACCGATGTGTACGCGTTCGCGGCATGCCTGTTTTTCTCGCTGACTGCGCGTCTGCCCCAGGATGCGCCGCACCGGAAAGTTGACAGCAGGCTGTTGATCCCGACTTCGATATTAAAACAAATTCCCCAGCATGTTACGTCGGCCATGGCGAATGCGCTTCAAGTTTCCTGGGAGCGTAGAACCCGAACCTTTGAGCGCCTTCGCGCCGAACTTTCGGTGGCGCCCATCGTGGCGATAGAGCAGAATAAAGTCCCGGCGGTGGAAACGAGCCGCCGGGTTCCACAGGAGCCGGAAAAAATAAAAAAGAAGCGCAAACCGCTGCCGGATTTTGTGGTGGGGCTTATCTCCGGCGTAATCGCCCTATTCGTATTCAGTATGGCGGGGCTTGCTTATTTGGCGCTGACGGGTTCGCCCAGTGGGGACACGGCGTCGCAGACATCGTCGGCCGGCGTATCGTCTGTGCTTGTTTCCAGCGCCGCGCCGGAAACGAGTTCCGGCACCCTGTCCTCGGGTACGGCCTCCGCTTTGCCGGTGGACCAAATTGCTACTCCGGACTTTAAGAACCTGACACTGGAACAAGCCAAGAGAAAATCTACCCTAAAAATTTATGTCAGTGAAAGTGTTTTCAGCGACGAGGTTGCCGAGGGAATGATTATTTCGCAGTCGGTCGAAGTCGGGGAGACCATCGCTTCCAATGGTATTGTGACGGTGGTGCTGAGCAAGGGCGCCCAGTACCGGGTTTTGCCGGCGGTTGAGGGATTGGAAGTTGTGCAGGCTAAATCCGATTTGCTGGCAGCCGGTTTTACCATCGGCACGACAGAGACAGAGCCGTCCACAGCGGTTGCGGCAGGGACGGTCATCCGGTTCAAAAACGCCAACTTAGAAGCAGGCAAGGAATATGAGTACGGAACGACCGTGGATTTGATTGTCGCGGCCGACGCGGGCTGAAAAAGAATAAAAGAACCATGCCGTCGCCATTATGGCGGCGGCATGGTTCTTTTATTACGAAAAAGGGTTCAATTGTCAAAAAAAATATGACTATTTTTCGAACGCGAATTGCATTTTTATTGTTTGTGATTTATAATTACATGCGCCGGTCTTTCTGTGCTTTTTTGACATTTTACGACGTGTTGTTACAGAATAGGGATCGTTTGCAGTATGCGGAAGAGCAAAAGGAGGTTTTTCTGTGATTCAATTTCTGAAAGAATTATACACTTCAGAACAGAGCTGTGTTTTTCTTTACGAAATCCAAGATGACGGAAAAATTATCGTCAAATATTCAAACCCACTCAATTGTGCGGTTGTAGGAATGCCGGACCATTACCAGGACAAGGACCTGTTTGAATTGTTGCCGCGCCATCACGCGGTTATGATTCAGGCTAGGATAATGGAAGTGTATGAAAAACAAAGCGTTTGCCAATTTATACTGTCCGCGTTAAATGGGGAAAAGATTTACTGGAAAGCCATACTGGTTCCTATTCATATTGGCAAAACTGCGTTGGTATGCGGCTCTGCCTGCCGGATGACCGATTCCTTTCATCCGTTGGGAAATGCCTTTATAAACCGGGGCATTTTCTTGGAGGGGGACAATTCGGAAGATGTAACCTTTATGCTGCAGGACCGGGGAGAGGCCGGTTGGTTTTGCACCGATATCAACAAACGCGGCCAAACGGTTATGGATGCGACACGGGAAGAAATCTGCGAAAAAGAACTTTCAGCCATCCAGCAGTTGGAAAAAGAGGCTGTGCGCTGGCTGATTGAACAAGCGGCGGACTGTATAGAAAAAGGCCAACTGACACGTAATACCATACGGCACGATTTTGGCGGCCGGGAAATGCACTGGGAGATTACCCTGGTTCCGATTATTTTGGATGGCATTCCATCCATATACGGCAGAGCGCGGGATATTACCGCCAGGGTACAAAGACGCCGGGAACGAGAAGAACTGCTGGCGGAATACCAGTTTATCTTTCGTACCACAACCAGCGGCGTTTGTTTTCTGCGGTGCTGCAAGAGCGGAGAAATTGAGGTTGAACGCGCCAACGATTCGTTTTACCGAATGATGGACGGGTATCAAATCGGCGAAGAAGATACGGCCGTCGTGCTCCGCAAGGTATTCACCAGCCGCCAGCCGATCACCCGCCAAATTTGCATCACGCGGGGCAATACGGATTATTTTTATCAAATTTGCGCGGTGCCAATTGTTCGTGACGGCGGCAAAACGCTGAAACTGCTGCTGACTTGCGAGGAATCGGCGCCGCCGGTGAAACTGGACGGACAGATAGCGGCCGGGCTGACTAAGCGGGAAAAAGAGATTTTGCGGTTGGTGATCGGCGGCGACAAGAACAGATTTATTGCTTACCGGCTGAGTGTGACCGAGGGAACCGTTAAAAAGATGCTGTCCAATATTTACCGCAAGTTATCGGTTTCCTCCAGAGCGGAGTTGATTCGCCTTTATTTGGGCAGAGCCGGCCAGGATGATAAATGATGATGGAGATATTTGTCAACTAAGGTGGTATTGTATAAATATGAAATTACATGGTATAATTCAGGCAATCAAAAAAAGGGGGAATTGCAATGGAGTCCATGACAACAGATACTGCGGCTTGCGAGGCGATGCTGCCGGGCAGCCCTTCGTACGACCTGACGCGTCGCGAAATCGTATTTCCGGCAGGTGAAAAAAGAACGCTTTACGGAGTTGAGAGTTTTACCGGCCAAGGCGGAAAAAGCTACACGGCGATGATATCGTTCGATCAAGACACAGCCGGCGTAGTGATCCGGTTATTAAAGGAGTATCAGGTACACCCATCCCAGGTGGAAAATGTGGTGACGGACTTGCAAACCGCTTGGCTTTTGGATAAGGCGGAATGAGCGGGATAATCCCAGTACGATATAAAAGCGCGGGCCGGACAAGCTATGTCCGG
>CABQAC010000196.1 GCA_902462035.1 uncultured Eubacteriales bacterium | reverse complement strand
AATTTCGGTGGGATGGTTATGGGTCTCGTTTTTAAATTGTACCAGCCAGGTTTCGATTTGGCCGTCGATTTCCACCGGTACCTCGATAGAACAAGCGTTGATTTCCTCGCTGACGTCCAGGTCGGGTATCAGCCCCCGCTTGCGCAGCAGCTTCATGCCTACCAACGCCATATCCATCAGGGAAACCGGCCGGTCTGTTTGGCCGTAAACTTCGTCCCTGGCCTGGTAATAGGCGTCCAGAGCCTGCTCAATGGCGCTGCTCAGAGCGCCCTTTTCAATTTCGATCTTTTCCAGACGGGTCAGAAAGGTGGTGTGGCGGCAGTGATCAGACCAATAGGTGTCGATCACCCGCAATTCGGTGACAAAGGGATCCCGCTTTTCCTGGTCCCGGAAATAATCACGGCAAAAGGCAAGATCGCTCAGCGTCATGGCAAAGCCCATGGATTGGTAGTAGGAGGAAAGCGATTCGGCGCCGAACTGGGTAAATCCTTCGACCACGGCAATGTCCTTTGGCCGGTCGGCGCGCATTTGGAGCGATTCGGGCTTTTGCAGCGATGCGACGCGGGATTCCACCGGGTTGACAAGGTAGTTTTGAACACGGGCAAAATCCTCGTCGGACAATTCCCCCGATAACCCCACAACGCGGGCCGTCAAAACGGCAGGACGGTCGCCCTGGGTCAGCAGCTGAACGCACTGGGCGGCGGAATCCGCCCGCTGGTCATACTGGCCGGGCAGGTATTCCATGGCGAATACACGGTAACCGTCCGAAAAAGGGAGCTGTTCTTCGGTTACCTCGTCCACATTGGGTTCGGCAAAAACGGTAAACTTGGCCGCTTCGAATTGTTCCCGGGTCAGTCCGGAAATATCGTACCGGTTTGCCAGACGCACGCCGGTAATCTGGCGCATGCCAAGGTTGTCCCGCAAATCGGCAAGCATATGCTTTGCCTCGATATCGTAATGGTTTCGTTTTTCCACGTAGACACGAATGACATCGGACATGGCAAAAAACCTTCCTTTCGGCAGAAAACTGCAATTTCTATCACAGCGATTATTTTACCATATAATTGCGGGAATAGAAAGCATAAAATGAAATCCGGGAAATTGCCTCTCTTTTTTTATTTGTGGTTTGCCGCCCGGTAAAGAAGTCGCCCCGAAAGGGAGGGAAGGCTTTGTTTTCGGCCATAAAAAAAGCCACCCAATGCGGATGGCATTGCCGGTTTAACGGTCGCTGCAATGGTATTCCTGGTCCATAAAAATAAAATCGTCCAGGTCGCCGTATACCGGTTGGCGGGAATCCTCGCCATGCTTGGTTTTATCCTCTTCCTTCACGGCTGTCGTGTTGGATGTCATGACCTTTGACCTCCTTATTTGGAAAATAAGAAAACTGCGGGCAGGACCCGCAGTTTTTGGGATTCTCTTACCCATTGTATGCGGGATATTTCGTTTTGATACCTGGAATTTTCATCATGTTCCCGTTGCTTGACGGACGGGGCCGCGGGGCATATAATGAAGGGAAAAACGGGCAACCATCAATTAAACGCGGGAAGGGCGAGGCAAACGGCATGACTGATTTTTTTAAACGGACCTGGGCGGAAATCGATTTGGACGCGCTGGCGCACAATTACAGGCAAATCCGGGCGGCAATCGCCCCGGGCGCCAAGATGATGTGCGTGGTCAAGGCGGATGCATACGGCCATGGAGTAGAACGAATCGCCCCCTGTTTGCAGGAATTGGGCGCGGACTGGTTTGCCGTCTCGAACTTGGAGGAAGCGGTCCATCTGCGGGGATGCGGTGTCGAACGCCCTATTCTGATTTTGGGCTATACGCCGCCCGAGCATGCCGCCGCCTTGGTCCGCTACCGCATCACCCAGGCGCTGCTGTCTTTGGCCTATGCCCGGCGGCTGAGCGCCGCGGCGCAAAAGGCTGGGGTTACGGTACGGGTCCATGTTAAGCTGGATACCGGGATGAGCCGCGTGGGTTTCGTTTACCAGCGGCCGGAACGGGATGGAGCCGCTTTGGACGAAGTCGCCGCCGCGTGCGCCCTGCCGGGGCTGCATGCCGAAGGAATTTTTACCCATTTTGCCGTGTCCGACGAAGGGGCGGAAGGAAGGCCCTTTACCCTGGAACAGTTTGATGCGTTTACCCATGCAATCGATATGCTGGGGGGGCGGGGCATCTCGTTTGCATTGCGCCATTGCGCCAACAGCGGCGCGATTCTCGCTTACCCGGAAACCCATCTGGATATGGTGCGTCCGGGGATCATTCAATACGGCCTGGCGCCGTCCGAAAAGCTGGCGGACGCCATGCGGCTGCGCCCGGTAATGGCGCTGCGGTCGGTCGTTTCCCAACTAAAAGTTGTTCAGCCGGGCACAACCCTAAGCTACGGCAGGGAGTATACCGCGCCGGCGCTTGCGAAGGTTGCCACCATCCCGGTGGGATATGCGGACGGCTACCAGCGCGTGATGGCTGGAAAAGCCAGTGTTTTGGTGCGCGGAATGCGCGCGCCGCTGGCAGGGCGGGTATGCATGGATCAAATGATGGCGGATGTCTCCGCTGTGCCCGGCGTAGAGGAAGGGGATACCGTCACGCTGTTCGGCAGGGATGGGGACGCGGAAATTACGGTGGATGAATTGAGCCGTTTTGCCGGAACCATCTCTTACGAGTTGGTATGTCTGGTGACCAAGCGGGTGCCGCGGGTTTACCTAAGGGGCGGCGCCGTGCAGGAAATACTCGATTGTCTTTGCGATTTGGATGAATTGTATACTTAAAACTTTATTTTGGTTGACAATCTATAAAACCTATGATAGGATAAAGCCTGTCCCGGTTACCGGGCGGGCTTTTTTATATTTAGGTGGATTCTTCTAAAAAACAGGCGTCCGGTTCTAAGAGGATGGGGAGTTGGGATAAAAATGAAGACTGACACAAAGCCGGGCCTGTATGAAAGGATGATTGCGTCCATGATAAAGATCAAGCAAATGGTTCTTGCGGGGATGTTTGCCGCACTGACGGCGGTCTGCGCTGTTGTAACGGTTCCTTTGCCAATTACCATGGTCCCCGTGACATTGTCCGTGTTGGCGGTCGGGCTGACCGGCGGCTTGCTGAACAAAGGCGCCGCGGTACTTGCCCAACTTGTTTACCTGCTGCTCGGGCTTGTGGGGCTGCCGGTGTTTTCCGGCTTCGGCAGTGGCCCCGGCGTGCTGTTCGGCCCTACCGGCGGGTACTTGATCGCTTACCCTGTTATGGCGTTTGTCATTGCTTTTGCCCGGGAAAAAGCGGCGAAACGGGCGCGCAGGGTGGCGGTCCCGGCGGCGATGCTGGCCGCCATGGCGATTTTGTATTTATTGGGGACCGTTTGGTTTGCGGCGGTAACCGGCCGCTCCATTATGGAATCCTTCGCGTTGGCCGTTGTGCCGTTCATTGTGCCGGACCTGTGCAAAATGGCGGTGGCATACGCGGTATCCGTCATGCTGGAAAAACCGCTGGGCCGCCTTTCCGCGTCTGTCTGAGCGCTAAAAAAGAGGCTGCCGCGTTATGCGCGGCAGCCTCTTTTGCGTGATGACGCAGGTTACGCGCTCTGGAGCCGGACGCACACCGCGGTGGTGTCGTCGTCGTGCCCGTCCTCCCTGCGCTCGTAGGCCATTGCCACCAAATGCTCGCTGAGCGCCTGGGGCGTGCCGGTCCATTGGAGCATTTCCTCCCGCAGCCAGTCGTCCCCGTCCGACAGCACGCCGTCGGAGATTAGGACCAAAAGGTCCCCTTCGTTTAAAAAAGCTTCCGCCCGTTCAAAGGTGACTTCCTGCAGAATCCCCGCGGGGAGGGAAGGAATATCGATGCGGGTGACCTTGCCGTTTTGGCGCAGGTAAGAGGCGGGAGCGCCGGCCTTGAACAGGGATGCCTTGCCCGAATAGAGGTCGATGGAAGCGATGTCCAAGGTTGCCAGGGTTTCGTCCCCAGACTTGACCAGCATGGCGGAATTGACGATGCGCAGAGCGCATTCCGCGCCGATCCCGGCTTGAAGCAAACGCGACATCATGCCTGCGGCCATGGACGAATCCACAGCGGCCCGGCCGCCGCTGCCCATCCCGTCGCTGACCAGCAGTACAGCACGGCCGTGTCCGTCGTAAAACCGTTCCACATGGTCGCCGCACAGGTTGTTGCCGTCGCAGGTGTGTTGGCAGGTCCCCACCGAAACGTCCAGCATGGTCCGCTCGCAGATGGATATCCGGCAGTCCCCTTCCATCCGGGTAACGCAGGGCGCGGAAAAACGCCGGCCGCACAGCGCGCCGAATTCCGCGGCGAGATCCAGCCTGTCCATTGCGCCGGACCAGGCGGCGGCGCGTATTTCCACCGTCATG
>CABQAC010000195.1 GCA_902462035.1 uncultured Eubacteriales bacterium | reverse complement strand
CCGCCCGTTCGATATCGTAATCCGCCGCTTGAATCAGCCGAAGCAGAATGTTTTCCACATCCTCGCCCACATAGCCGGCCTCCGTCAGCGTAGTGGCATCCGCCACGGCAAAAGGAACATCCAAAATTTTGGCAAGGGTTTGTGCCAGCAGCGTTTTGCCCACGCCGGTGGGGCCCAGCAGCAGCACATTGCTTTTTTGCAGCTCTACCCCGCCGCCGGAACAATAAATGCGTTTGTAGTGGTTATATACCGCCACCGACAGGGAGACCTTCGCGTTCTCCTGCCCGATGACATATTCGTCCAGCATCTGCTTGAGTTCTTCCGGCTTGGGCAGGACCATGTTCTGTTCCAGCTGGTTGGGCTTGCGCTGCTGCGGCACACCGTATTCGTCGTCCAGAATCGACTGGCACAACGCCACACATTCGTCACAGATGCAAACGCCGCGGCTGGTAATAATCTTGCGCACTTGGTCCTGGGGTTTGCCGCAAAAGGAACAACAAAGCGTGCGGTCCTTGATCTCGTCATTACGAGACATTCAAACGATCCATCCTTTCGCAGAGACTGGGATGTTTTGCCCGGCCCGCCGAACAACCTGCGTGTACATGGGCCAAAAAGACAAAACTCCCGTTCAAAAGAGCGGCACCGGCCATTCGTTTAAACCAATACCTATTCTTATCGGGTCACAATGACCTTATCAACCAAACCATACGCAGCCGCTTCTTCCGCCGACATAAAATTATCCCGGTCGGTATCCCGCTCGATCACCTCGAGCGGCTTGCCGGTCCGTTCCGCCAAAATCCGGTTCAGGTTGGAGCGGATACGCAAAATATGGTCGGTGTGGATCTTGATATCCGTCGCCTGGCCCTGCGTACCGCCCAGCGGTTGATGAATCATAATTTCGGCATTGGGCAGAGCGAGCCGTTTGCCCTTGGCGCCAGCGGCAAGCAGAAAAGCGCCCATGCTGGCGGCCATGCCGATACAGATGGTCGAAACATCGCACTTGATATACTGCATCGTGTCGTAAATCGCCATGCCAGCGGAAACGGATCCACCGGGGCTGTTGATATACAGGCTGATGTCTTTGGTGGGATCCTGTCCCTCTAAAAACAGCAGCTGCGCTACCACAAGGCTGGCGGTCGTGTCGTTGACTTCTTCGGACAGCATGACAATACGGTCGTTGAGCAGGCGGGAAAAAATATCATACGCGCGCTCGCCGCGGTTTGTTTGTTCGATGACGGTAGGCACCAAACTCATGATGAAAACCTCCATTTCCCTTCTTGATCGATTTACTATGAACCGATTTGAAACAATTTATTCAACCGGCCTTATGCCTTGGCGGATTTTTTCTTCTCCGGCGCTTTGCTGACAATTTTTGCTTCCTGCCGGACCAGCTCAATGGCCTTTTCCACCGCGATATCCTGGGACAAATCCTTCTCCGCCACCATGGGCTTTACCTGGTCGGCAGTCAGATTATAGGCCTTGGCCATCTTTTCGTATTCGGCGTCCAAATCCTCCTGGGTGGGTTGGATTTTTTCCAGCTCCGCGATTTTTTCCAGCGCCAGGCGCACCTTCACCGCGCGCTCCGCCTGGGGACGGAACGACTCCCGGAAGGTATCCGGATCCATGCCGGTATATTTGATGTATGTATCGATGTTCAGGCCTTGAGACTGGAGACGATAGGCAAAATCCTGAATGCTTGCATCGATCCGGTTGCGGTACATGGCCTCCGGAATCTCCGCTTCCAGGTTCGCGATCAGCTGGTCGATGAGCTGATTATCCAGATCGTCTTTCGCCGCTTCTTCTTTCTTCTTCGAAAGATCTTCCTTCACATGGGCCTTGTATTCGTCCAGGGTATCGAATTCGCCGATTTCCTGAATCAGGCTGTCGTCGATCTCGGGCAGCTCACGCTTTTTGATCTCGTGCAGCTTTACCTTGAATACCGCGGCTTTGCCCTTGAGTTCTTCTGCCTGGTAATCCTCGGGGAAGGTGACGTTTATATCGAATTCCTCGCCTTCGCTGTGTCCCACCACCTGCTCCTCAAAGCCCGGAATAAATTGGCCGGAACCCAGGGTCAGGCTATAGTTTTCGCCCTTGCCGCCGGGGAATGCGACATCGTCCACAAAGCCTTCGAAGTCGATGACGGCGATGTCTTCCAATTGAGCGGCACGGCCTTCCACCGCGACCATGCGGGAATTGCGCTGCTGCAGTTTTTTCAGCTCCTCGCCGATATCTTCCTCGGTTACTTCGGCAGACTGCTTGGTGGCTTCCAAGCCTTTGTAGGAGGAAATGGAAACTTCCGGCTTCGTGGTAATCTTCACTTTGAACGTCAGACCGTCCTTGCCGGCATGAACCAGATCAAAATCGATTTTATCCTCGATCATATCGAGCGCGGCGGCTTCCACCGCTTCGTCCAGCGCTTTGGGGTAAACGGCATTGATGGCGTCCTCGTAGAACACCTGCTCGCCGTAATACTTTTCCACAAACGCCCGGGGAGCTTTCCCCTTGCGGAAACCAGGAATGGCGATTTTCTTTATTTCTTTGCGATAAGCTTGATTAACGGCGTCCTCAAAAGTTTTGGCGTCCACCTCAATCTCCAGCTCATAGCGATTGGTCTCCACCTTGTTGGATGATTTTAAACTCATTTTTATTTCCTCCTGTTTTAGACCAAAATATCGATTAATTATATCATAGTTGGTCCCATAATTCCACTATAATTTATGAACTGACACGGAAAATCCGGTAAAAAATCGCAGGATAAACCATTTATCCCACCAAAACCGGTAAAAAACCCACCGCATCGCACGAAATCAACCGGAATTGAACGTCCCGAAAAGGCCCGGTAACCGCGCGGCGGACCGCAGGGCCGTGCAGGTGCCCGTAATAACACCGCCGGATACCGTATTCCGTCAAAATTGCAAACAGTTCTTCGCATACGGCGCCGCCGCACACCGGGGGGTAATGCAGGAACACCACCGGTTCCCCCCCTAGTTTTTTCGCTTCCTCGATGGAAGCGCGCAGCCTGCCTGCTTCGCGCAGCAAAACGGTTTGGTCGCCGCCGTCGTCATAAAACCACCCCCGGGTTCCGCACACGGCAAACGCCCCTACACGGACAGCGCTGTTGAAAAGAATTTGCAAGGTATCATAACCGCTGGAGCGGAAATATTCCTCCATCTTCCTGCGGGTCCCCCACCAATAGTCATGGTTTCCTTTCAGCAGCAGCTTGGTGCCGGGCAGACTGTCTAAAAAAGCAAAATCCCGCGCGGTTTCCTCCAGCTTCATCCCCCAGGAAATAGCCCCGGCGACGACGACGGTGTCTTGCGGCTTGACAACCTTGCGCCAGTTCCGTTCCAGCCGGGAGACGTAGTCCTCCCAACCCGTAAATACGTCCATGGGCTTTTGCGCGCCCAGTGATAAATGCAAATCCGCAATTGCAAACAGTGACATAGCTTGCCTTCCCTTATGGCCGAATGCCCAGCATTTTCAGCACAGCCTGGGGCATATCGCTTTGGGTGCACACGTTCTGGAACCGGATTTCCTTGTACCGCAGGTCTGCAATGGGAGCGGGGACCGGAACGCCGGTGGCAGCGGACAGGGCGTCTACTTTATCAAAATCGCCACCGTTTATCTCTTCGCCCGTCAGGGCTTGCAGCACCGGGCCGGCAAACTTGTAAGGGCTGGCGGTAGAAACCAGAATGGCCGGCGTAATGGTATCGCCCGTTTCCTGGCAATATTTGCGGTATACCGATACGCCCACCGCAGTATGGGGGTCGCACAGATACCCTTCGGTTTCGTACATTTCCCGAATCGCGGCCGCCGTCTCGTCCTCGGTGGCCCATCCGCCGTAAAACAATTGGTCTAGCCGGTCCTTGACCTGCCGGTCCACCGCGTATTTACCGGTGGCACGAAGCTGTTCCATCCAGGCCCGGACCTTGCCGTCGTCACATCCGCACAAATCGTATAACAGGCGTTCCAGGTTGCTGGAGATCAAAATATCCATAGAGGGCGAAATCGTGGTATAGAAGGAACGGTTCCGGTCATAAACACCGGTGCGCAGAAAATCCGTCAGCACGTTATTGCTGTTGGAAGCGCAAATCAGCCGGTTGATGGGAAGGCCCATTTTTCCCGCGTAATATGCGGCTAAAATGTTGCCGAAATTGCCGGTCGGCACCACGATGTTGACCTTTTCCCCCTGGTAGTCCATCTCGCCGGAGGACATAATGTCGCAGTATGCGGAAAAATAATAAACGATTTGCGGCAGCAGCCTGCCCCAGTTGATGGAGTTGGCGCTGGAAAAGCGCATCCCGTGGGAAGCAAGCAGCGTTTCCATTCCTTCGTCGGTCAAAATATTTTTAACGCCGGTCTGCGCGT
>CABQAC010000194.1 GCA_902462035.1 uncultured Eubacteriales bacterium | reverse complement strand
GTACCGCGGCACAGGCCGCGTGCCCCTGCCCGCCCGGCGTGCCGGTGGTAATGCCCGGCGAGGAAGTAACAAAGGAATCCCTCAACTTTTTGCAAAACTATGGTATTGATTCGATAAAAGTGGTAAAATAAAGTTAATCCCAAACAAAAGGAGGAAATGTATCATGAAATTGGTCCTTTCCATCGTAAGCAATGACGACAGCTCCGTGGTTTCGGCGGCTCTGACCAAAGAAGGTTTTTCCGTCACCAAGCTGGCTACCACCGGCGGCTTTTTAATGGCTGGCAACACCACTTTCCTGGTGGGCGTAGAGGATGAAAAAGTAGACGCGGTTATCGATATCATCCGCGGCCAAAGCCGTAAACGCACCCAAATGGTTCCCACGACCTCCGCTTATGACGGCGGGATGTTTTCCTCCTATCCGGTGGAAGTGACGGTAGGCGGCGCGACCATCTTCGTCATGAACGTCGACCGGTTTGAAAAGGCGTAGCCATTTATGATTTTTCCTGGTTTTTACGGCAATCAGGGCGCAAAGGATCGGCTCTCGGCCATGGAGGCCGCGGGCCGGTTCCCGCATGCGTTGATCCTGGAAGGGCCCGCGGGCTGCGGCAAACGCACCCTTGCGCGGATTGTGGCCCGGGCCTTGTTATGCGAGGGGGAAACCAAGCCCTGCGGCGTATGCGGGGCTTGTGTCAAATCGGGTCAGGGCGCGCATCCCGACCTGATCACGGCGGGCGGCGGCAGCGGGCCAAGGTCCTTTCATATCGACGTCATCCGTCAAATTCGGGAAGATGTTTCCGTTATTCCCAACGAGGGTAAGGTCAAGGTCTATGTGCTGGAAAATGCGGGCGCCATGACCGAGCAGGCGCAGAACGCGCTGCTGAAGGTGTTGGAGGAACCGCCTGCCTATGTGCGGTTTTTGCTCACCTGCGAATCCGCCTCCCAGCTGCTGCCCACTATTTTGTCCCGGGCGCCGGTTATCCGGCTGTCCACCCTTTCCGCGGGGGAAGCGGCGCAGGCCCTTGTGGCGCTGCGGCCGGGAACCCCGCTGGAACAGGCTGAGGCCGAAGGCGCCCTGTGGGACGGCAACTTGGGCAGAATGCTGGAATCGCTGGAGGACGGCACCTTGTCCAAAGCGGAAGATCTGGCCGTGCGGATGGCGCTGGCTGTCCCAGCGGAAAAGGAGCTCGATTTGCTGCTGTGCGCCGCGCCGCTCCAAAAGGATAAAGAGCTGACCCGGGCGGTATTGTCCCGGCTTTCCTTGCTGTTCCGCGATTGCCTGCTGCTCCGTTCGGGCGTCCAATTGTCTCAGGCGTCAGAGGCATGGAGGCCGCTTTCCGCCAGACTGACCCGGCATCAGCTGCTCCGCCTGCTGGAGGTTACCCGCGCGGCTGCCGCGGCAATGGACCGTTACGCCAACCATTCCCTGCTGGTAACCAGTTTGTGCGCTGGGTTCCGGCAAGCCGCGGACCGCAGTGCAGGGTAGCCTTTAAAGGGCAGGGATAAGTACTCGACCGTGCTACAGCGGACCGCAGTGCAGGGTAGTCTTAAAGGGTAAGGATAAGTACTCGACCGTGCTACAGCGGACCGTGGCGCAATGCGCGTATCCGGTTCTATAGAAATGAGGATTTGTAAACGAGGAGGTTTCCATGGCAGAAGTGATCGGCATCCGCTTTAAGGAAGTGGGCAAGGTATATTATTTCGATCCCAATGGGATCCAGATGAAAAAGGGCGACCGCGCCATTGTCGAAACGGCCCGGGGCGTGGAATGCGGCGAAGTGGCCATGGAAAACCGGGATGTTTCGGACGACAACATCGTATTTCCTCTGAAAACCGTCATCCGCAAGGCGACCGAGGCCGACTTAAAAAAGGTAGAAGACAACACAAGGCGGCAGGCCGACGCGTTTGCCATCTGCGAAAAAAAGATCGCGGAGCACAAACTGGATATGAAGCTGGTGGACGTGGAGTACACCTTTGATAACAACAAGATTCTATTTTATTTTACAGCCGATGGACGGGTGGATTTCCGCAGCCTGGTCAAAGACCTGGCGTCGGTGTTCCGTACCCGCATCGAGCTGCGGCAAATCGGCGTCCGGGACGAAGCGAAGATGCTGGGCGGCCTGGGCATTTGCGGAAAACCGTTTTGCTGTTCCACTTTTTTGGGCGAATTCCAGCCCGTGTCCATTAAAATGGCAAAAGAACAGGGATTGTCGCTGAACCCGGTTAAAATTTCCGGCACCTGCGGCCGGCTGATGTGCTGCCTGAAATACGAGCAGAAAGCCTACGAGGATCTGCTGCGCACCACGCCGAAAAACGGCGCGCTGGTATCCACGCCGGAGGGAAAAGGTATCGTCACCGAGCAAAACCTGCTGACCGGCATCCTCAAAGTCCGGTTGGACCAAGCGCCGGACGCGCCCCCAAAACCATTCCGGGTACGGGAGGTTAAGGTGCTGCGGGACGGCAAAATCAAGGTGGAAAAAACAGAGCTGGAAAAGCTCAAAGATCTGGAAGAATGATTTTGCATCTTTACCCTTGCAATTTAAAGATTCCATGTTAAAATGGAACTGGAATTTGAAAAGGAGGTGCTTTTTCATGGCTTATGCGATTAGCGACGAGTGCATTAGCTGCGGCGCGTGCGAGGCCCAGTGCCCTGTGGACGCGATTTCCGCTGGTGACGGCAAATATGTGATTGATGCGGATACCTGCATCGAATGCGGCGCTTGCGCGGATGTGTGCCCGGTTTCCGCTCCCCAGCAGGCGTAAAATCCGTTTCTGGATGAAGAAAAAGGCGGTGCGCGTGCGCGCCGCCTTTTTTCGTGCGCGATATACCCCCTGTTAGCGGCGGGCCTTGCCCTGCCCCGCGGAAAGGATGGTCAAACATGCGGCAACTGTTTCAGTTCGATCCTAAAATCCGTTGCGCTGCGGACCGCGCCATGGCGGACTGCGCGCCCCGGTTTGCAAAAATTGAGGAAATTACAGAATATAACCAGTGCAAAATGCTCCGTTCCTTTATCGATCATAATGTGAGTGAAAGCCACTTTACCCCCAGTACCGGCTACGGGTACGACGACCGCGGCCGCGAAACCATCGACCGGGTGTTCGCCCAGGCGATGGGCGCCCAGGACGCGCTGGTGCGCCACAACTTTGTCAGCGGCACCCATGCCCTTACGGTGGCGCTGTTCGGCGTGCTGCGGCCTGGGGACGTGATGCTCAGCGTTACCGGAATACCCTACGACACGCTGCGCGGCACCATCGGCATCACGGGCAACGGCACCGGTACGCTGAAAGATTTCGGCATCCGGTACGAACAGGTGGATCTGCGCCCCGACGGCACGCCGGATTATGACGAAATGGCCCGCCGCATTACCCCGGCCATTAAAATGGTGTACCTGCAGCGCTCCAGGGGGTACAGCCTGCGCCCCTCCCTCACGGTGGAGGAAATCGAAAAAATCTGTACCATTGCAAAACAACGCAATCCCCGTTGCATCGTGATGGTCGACAACTGCTACGGCGAGTTCGTCCAGACCACCGAGCCTACCCAGGCCGGCGCGGACTTAATGGCCGGGTCGCTGATCAAAAATCCCGGCGGCGGAATCGCCCCCACCGGCGGGTATATCTGCGGCCGGGCGGATTTGGTGGATTTGTGCGCCCGGCGGCTGACCACACCTGGCACCGGCCGGGAAATCGGCGCCACCCTGGGCCATGGGCGCGAACTGTTCATGGGGCTGTTTCACGCCCCGCACGTAACCGGCGAAGCGCTGAAAACCGCCGTGTTCGCCGCCGCGCTGTTCTCTGTTTTGGGGTACGAAGTTTCTCCCCGTTACGACGAGGAACGGGCGGACATCATCCAGTCGGTGGTGTTGGGAGAGGAAAAGGCCCTTATCGCTTTTTGCCAGGGTATGCAGAAGGGCGCGCCGGTAGACGCCTTTGTCACGCCGGAGCCTTGGGACATGCCCGGTTACGACAATCAGGTCATTATGGCCGCGGGCGCCTTTACCCTGGGGGCGTCTATCGAGCTTTCGGCGGACGCCCCCCTGCGCGAGCCGTATGCCGCGTGGATGCAGGGCGGGCTAAATTTTCACAGCGCCAAGGCCGGGGTGATGCTGGCAGCTCAATCGATGATGGAAGCAGGGGTATTAAGATAAAAAATGCCGCCGAATTTCGGCGGCATTTTTCTTTTGATGGGAAAATGCGACTATTTGGTCGCAAAAGCTAAAAATGTTATTTTCATCTTGTATCATAATATAAAATGGTTTAGCAAGCAGACGAATAACCGTGATGGTTTGTTTTTTGACGGCCGCTTCTTTGTTCGTCTTAAATAATTTCTGTCTTTCACCTCCGGTGGGGCCCCATCTTTTCTGCTGTCAGAAAAGATGG
>CABQAC010000193.1 GCA_902462035.1 uncultured Eubacteriales bacterium | reverse complement strand
CCGGGGGCCGGCGGAATTTTGCGGCAGCCGCAGAGCCGCTGGGAGCACCGGCAGCAGCGTCAGCCCTTTTTGCGCGGCATAGCGCACGGTATAGGCGGTCCCGCCAGAAGGCTTTGTCAGGTAGTAAACGCAATAACCGCTGTGGTCCGCCAAATGGCGGTTTCGCTTTTGCATGCAGCCGCGCTGGTATCGTTCCGAAGTATATACCACTTTATCCGCCCGGCGCAGAATCTCGTCATACAGCCGGCGGTCCGGTTCCGGCCAGCCCTGGGTTTGGCCTTTGCAGGGCAAAACCAAAATCAACCGGATCTGCGGGAAATCGCGTTTGTGCTTCAATACGGCCTGGGCCGCCAGCGTGTCGAACCCCCGTGCGCCGCCCGCGCCGAAAAAGCGCACGCCCTGCCCGGCCAGCTTGGCGATGATTTGTTCCAGCCGTTCTTTGATCATGGGAACATCCTCTGCCGGGATAGCCCGGTGCCCGGTAAAACAGCAGGTTTGGTCTTTCATTTTTATCCCCCCAAATAGGCTATACATAGCCTAATAGTAGCATGTATAGCCTATAAAATCCATGGAATTCTGTTATTACTTAAATAGCAAATTGGGGGGAATAGAGAATGGATACCGTTACAGCAATAAAATATCGTATTTTGTCATTGTGTGAGGAACGCAATATTTCAATAAATAAGTTGGCAAACTTGTGCGGACTGCCTCCATCATCTGTTAAAAATATTTTGTACGGTAAAAGTCAAAATCCAAAAATTTTAACCATAAAAATACTATGTGATGGGTTGGAAATTACCCTTGGTGAGTTTTTTAATACAAAAGATTTCGATGAATTAGAGCAGGAAATTAAATAAACAAAGGGTCTGTTTCCAATCAACACAGGCCCTTCGTTTCGTCATATTTTTTTCATCTCTTGGTCCCGTCAAGCCAAAACCAACCGGAGCTGCGGGAAATCGCGTTTCCGCTTCAATACAGCCTGGGCTGCCAGCGTGTCGATGATTTGTTCCAGCCGCTCTTTGAACATGGGAACTTCCTCTGCCGGGATAGCCCGGCGCCCGGTAAAACAGCAGGTTTGGTCTTTCATTTTTATCCCCCTATTTACGCATGTGCATATATTTTATGACGAAACCCATATATACGCAATTGCGTATACGCGTAAAACGAATTGTTTCTACAATTGTCTTATGGGGGGATTCATTATGAAAATGAAAGAAGCGATTGTTTACAGATTTCAGCAAATCTGTAAACAACGCGGCATCAAGTATAATGAACTGGCTACCTTGTCCGGAGTTACGCCTTCTACCGTTTATAGCATGATGGATCCTTCCCGGAAGGACTTATCCGTTATCACGGTAAAAAAATTGTGCGATGGATTAGGGATTCCTGTTATCGACTTTTTTTCAAACGAAATTTTCAGGGATTTGGAGCAGGAAATCATATAAAAGGCTGCTTGCGCCGGTTGGCGCAGGCAGCCTTTTTTCTGGGCTTCTGTTAGATTTATGGGATTTATCGCTTTCCCCTTCGGCAAGGCGGGGGACAAGCGGGTTTGTTCCCGACGCTTGTTCCGCCTGCCAGAAAAGCACGCGGCGCTTTTTTCTCCCCTATCTTTGTCTTGCGTAAGAAAAGATAGGGCCCCACCGGCGGTGATCACCGGCATTTCCAATTCAGATGAAAAACAAACGATTCTTCCCGCCTTGCCGAAGGCAAAACCCAGCCCGCCCCCTGCATAAACCCAAAAATTTCTTCCAACACTAATGCCAGAAGCAAAAACAGACGCTCCATTTCTGGAAAGGACGGAAGGAATCCATGAGCAATCAACAACAAAAAGACGCGCCGCTGTGGACCGCGGTCAACCAGGTTCCCACCCTTTACCCCTGGCTCAGCAGGGAAGAACGCTGCCAAGTGCTGATTTTGGGCGGCGGAATAACCGGCGCCTTTGCCGCCCGCCGGTTTGCCCAAGCAGGGGTGGACACTGTGCTGCTGTCCGGCGATCCCGTGGGCTTTGGCGGAACCGCCGCCAGCCAAGGCGTGATGCGGGGGGACGCCAATTTTCCCCTGCGCGAGGCATGCGGCGAATGGGGCAGCGAGCGCGCCCAGGGGCTGTACCAGCTGTGTGCCAGGGCCCTTGACGAGATTGAAGCCCTGGTAGCCGAAGAACACATCGACTGCGGTTTTTCCCGCGCGGACGACCTGCAGGCAGCGCGGGACATGACCCACGCGGAAGAGCTGAAAGAGGAATATCTAATCCGCAAACACTCTGGGCTGGATGTGGAATTCTTGCTTTCCCAAACCCACCAGGATCTGTTTTCCTTTGATTTTGAGGGCGCGCTGCTGGTGAAGAACGGCGCCGCGGTCTGCGACCCGTTTCTGCTGGCCCATGGGCTGGTCCGCGCCGCCCAAGGGGCCGGCGCCCGCATTTACGAGCACTCCGCCGCCGAATGCATCAAACAAAAAAACGGGGCGTACCAGGTGACCACCGCGGCGGGCCAGACGGTGACGGCCGATACCCTGATTCTGGCCATCGGGGCCGAATGCTCCAAATTCGTGCCGGGGTGCGGGTCGCTTCGCACCTGCTTTTCCATGGCCACCGAACCCATCGAAATTTTTGCCGGCTGGCCGGAAAAAACCGTAGTGCGGCTGTGCGGCAGGCCGGAAGTTACCTATTCGGTCACGCCGGACGGCCGTATTCTGGCGGCGGGGCTGCAGACCGGGCTGATCGACCGGTCCGGGCGGCTGGCCGGGCTGATTCCCCTGCCCACCCTGTACGAGAAAAAGTACGCGCAGCTGCGGGAGCTGACCGAAGAACTGTTCCCCGGCATCCGGGGCAAGCAGGCGGCGTATACCTTTTCCGCCCTTTCGCTGGAAACGGAGGACGGGCTGCCGCTGCTGGGCGAGCTGCGGGAGTATCCCGCCTGCTACTGCGCCGCCTGCGGGGGCGGCAACGGCATTGTGTTTTCCCACATCGCGGCGGATTTGCTGCTGGAATTGTACGAAGGCAAAACCCCTTCCCTGCTCCATTTGTTCGACCCCTACCGGTAACAGTAAAAAGCCCCGGCCGATGGCCGGGGCTTTTTAAACGGAAATAGGGGCGTCAGTCCCCCTTTGCGTCGTACCAGGTTTTGCCCATGTGGCAGTCCACTGTCAGCGGCACCGAAAGCGATACCGCGTGTTCCATCTCCTCCCGCAGGATGGTGGCCGCACGCACGGCCTCCTCCTCCGGCGCTTCCACGATCAGCTCGTCGTGAACCTGCAAGATCAGCCGGGACCGCATATTTTCCTGTTTTAACCGGTGGTATACCCGCACCATGGCGATTTTGATGATATCCGCCGCCGTACCCTGAATGGGCATGTTGCGCGCCACCCGCTCGCCGAAGGCGCGCAGGTTGTGGTTGGAGGAGGTCAATTCCGGCAGGTACCGCCGCCGGCCGAACATGGTTTCCACATAGCCCTGTTCCTTGGCTTGCTCCACCACCCGCTCCATATAACAGCGCACGCCGGTATAATGGGCCAGGTAGCCTTTGATGTACCGGTCTGCCTCCGCCCGGCTGACGCCGATGTCCTTTGAAAGCGAAAAGGCGCCGATGCCATACACGATGCCGAAGTTCACCGCCTTGGCCCTGCCGCGCAGCAGCGGGGTGATCAGCTGGGGCGGCATATCGAACACCTGGGCGGCGGTGATGCGGTGGATGTCCTCGTTCCGGCGGAAAGCCTCGATCATGGTCTTGTCGTCCGCCACGTGGGCCAGCACCCGCAGCTCGATCTGGGAATAGTCGGCGTCCACCAGCGTCCAGCCCTTACGGGCGCGGAAATACCGCCGCAGCTCCCTGCCCAATTCGGTGCGCACCGGGATGTTCTGCAGGTTCGGCTCGGTGGAACTGATGCGCCCGGTGCGGGTTTCGGTCTGGTTAAAGCTGGAATGAATGCGGCCGTCCTGCCCCACCACCTTCAAAAGCCCTTCGCAGTAGGTGGACTTCAGCTTGGCGAGCGTGCGGTACTCCAGAATATCCGCCACCACCGGGTTTTCGTACTTTAGCCCTTCCAGCACCTCGGCGCTGGTGGAATAGCCGCTTTTGGTTTTTTTGCCCGTGGTCAGCCCCAGCTTGCCAAACAGCGCCTCGCCCAGCTGTTTGGGGGAGTTCAAATTGAACTCGTACCCCACGGCCCCGTAAATTTGGTTTTGCAGCAGGTCGATCTTCAGCTGGAGCAGCGTACCGTATTGGGCCACGCCTTGGGCGTCCACCTCGAACCCCGCGTTTTCCATGCCGGCCAACACCTCGGCCAAGGGAATCTCGATGGCGCCGAGCAATTCGTCCTGGTTGTTCCGGCCGATCAGGCTGCGCAGCTTTTCCGCCAGCAGGGGCAGCGCCCCCGCCGCCGCGGCCCAGGAAAGCTC
>CABQAC010000192.1 GCA_902462035.1 uncultured Eubacteriales bacterium | reverse complement strand
GGAATACTTTGAAATTTTTCTGACCCGTATGGTGCTGTGCCGTAAGGCGGCCGCGCACTTGGAACTGACCTTTGAACTGGTCATCAACGGTTCCCGCCTGTTGTAACAAGGCGGGAAAAGGTAACGCGGAGCGGTTCGGTCCCATCCGAAGAAACGACCAGAAAATACGCAGGATTTCCGCAAGAGCCGGGCCGGATCATGCGCGGTTAAATGGCATAAAATTGTAATACGTTTTTCAATCAAAAAACGGGCAGCCAGCGGCTGCCCGTTTTGGTTTTGCTACATATTGTCCGGCGCGGTGACGTTGAACATCCGCAGGACGTTGCGAATGACCGTGCGAACCGCCAGGCAAAGGGCCAGCCGCGCTTGAGAGAGGGAATCCTCCACCCCCTTGACACGGCAGGCGTTATAGAATTTGTGAAACAGGTTTGCCAGGGTGATGACGTACCGGGTAATCCGGGCAGGGTCGTAATCCTTGGCGGCGCCTACAATTTCGCCGGTATAGGCGGCAAGGTGGCGGATTAATTCCCGCTCTTCGGGCGCCGTCAAAAGCATCAGTTCCGATTCGGCGCAGCCCCGCGGGGCAATTCCTTCGGCCGTCAGGGCTTTCAGAATGCTGCAAATACGCGCGTGGGCGTACTGCACATAGTAAACCGGGTTTTGGGCGTCTTGCTGTACCGCCAAATCCAGGTCGAATTCCATTTGAGAGTTGGATTCCCGCATATTAAACAAGAACCGCGCGGCATCCACCGGCACCTCGTCCAGCAAGTCGGCCAGCTGAATCGCCTTGCCGGTCCTTTTGCTCATGCGTACAACCTCGCCGCCCTGTACCAGCCGCACCAGCTGCATCAGCACAATATCGAGCTTGTTGCCGTCCAGTCCGATGGCGTCCATCGCGCCCTTCATCCGGGCCACATGGCCGTGGTGGTCAGCGCCCCAAACATCGATGCACCGGTCAAAGCCGCGCACAGCGAACTTGTTGCGGTGGTAGGCGATATCCGCCGCAAAATAGGTGGGGTTGCCGTTGGCGCGGATGAGGACCTCGTCCTTCTCGCCGCCGGCGGCGGTGGCGCGGTACCAAAGAGCGCCCTCTTTTTCGTAGGTCATGCCCTTATCCTTAAGCAGAGCGATGGTATCCGCCACCTGGCCGGTCTGATGCAGTTCGCTTTCCAAAAACCAGCGATCGTAATGGATGCGGTATTTGGCAAGGTCGCTTTTCATTTTTTCGATGTTCCGGGGCAGGGCGAAATCGACCAAAGCCTTTTTGCGTTCCGCCTCCGGCGCGTTCAGGTACCGGTCGCCGTTTTCTGCGGCAAATTCTTTGGCGCGGTCTTTAATGTCCTCCCCCTGGTAACCGTCTTCGGGAAAGGCAACGGCCGCCTCGCCACGGTAAATCTGTAAATAGCGCGCGTTCAGCGAAGCGGCGAATTTGTCGATCTGGTTGCCCGCGTCATTGACATAAAACTCCCGGCTGACCCGGTACCCGGCGGCGTCCAGCACCGCGGCCAGGCAATCGCCCAGCGCCCCGCCCCGGGCGTTGCCCATGTGCATGGGGCCGGTGGGGTTGGCGGAGACGAATTCCACCAGCACCGATTCCCCTTTGCCGTAATCTGAACGGCCGTACGCATGGCCCAGCGCGGCGATATCCGCCAGCACCGCGGCATAATACCGGCCGCCCAAAAAGAAATTGATAAATCCGGGTCCGGCGATCTCCGCCCGGTCGAAGTAGGTGCCGTCCAAAACAAGGAACCGGACGATAGCCTCCGCAATTTTCCGGGGTGGCTGGCGCAGCGCTTTGGCTGACACCAACGCCACATTCGCCGCATAATCCCCATGGGAACGGTCCGCCGGAATCTCCACCGTGAAAGCGGGAATCGGCGCGGCGGATAGTTCCCCCGCGGCCACCGCGCGGCCCAGCGCTTCCATGACGGCCTCTTTTAATTGGGTGGTGGCCTCTTGTACGACCTTTGACATATTACGTCCATCCTTTCCGGTTTTGGAATCCGTTTCTTTCATGAACCTTTCGGAACTTTTGCGCGGTCCGGTTTAAACCGCTGTTCGGTAATCCGGATGGTTACCGCGTTGTGGCTGAGCAGCTGGCCTGCGCTCCACAGGTCATAATTCAGCCGCGCCACACCGCCATCGGGGCGGAAGTCGGCCCGGATGCTTTTGGCCTCGGTTTCCAGCGCCAAAAAGCCGCAGCCCGCGTCATATTGGCAATGGCAGCGGCGGCCTTCTTCCAGTTCCAGCCGGGTATTGCCCCGCAGCAGCGTCACTTTGCCGCCCTGCAGCTTGATGGTGGCGCGGACACCGGCGGTTTCCTCGTACAGCAGGTAAATAGCGCCGTCTTTACAGACGTACCCACAGGGCGCTTCCAGCTTGGTGCGGTCGTGATGGCCGCCCGCGCTTTGCCGGTTTTCCACAACGATCCAGTGCTTTTTATCCATGGTTTTTTCTTCCTGTTATTTGGAATGCGGCATGCCGAAGGCACCCAGCGCGTCCAAATCGATTTGTTCAATCTCGCGGCAGATACGCCCGCCCAAGAACATGTCGGCCACTGCCAGAAATCCTTCCACCCGGTCGCTGACATAAAAACGGGGCTGTCCCGGTTTGTCCGATTGGTTTAAAACCCCGTTTTGGGCCAGGAGCTCCTTTGTCAGGACGGCGGTTTCCAGCCCGGCGTCGATTAAGGTGATCCCGCCGCCCATTACGCGGGACAAGACCGGCGCCAGCAGGGGATAATGGGTACAGCCCATCAGAAGAGTGTCCACCTTTTTTTCCCGCAGCGGGGCAAGGTACCGTTCCGCAACCAGGCGGGTAACCTCGTCGTCCGGAGAGACAAAGGCGTTCTCCACCAGCGGCACAAACAAAGGGCAGTCCTGCACGAAAACCTGGAGACTGGGATCGATTCGGCGGAGTTCCGCTTCGTAAGCGCCGCTGCGGATGGTGGCGGTGGTACCGATGACCCCGATGCGCCCGGTTTTGGTGGCCCGGGCGGCGGCGGCGCTGGCCGGTTTGACCACCCCGGTAAAGGGCACCGGCAGCGATTCCCCCAAATCCAGCGCCACGGCGCTGGCGGTCCCGCAGGCAATAATGACCATCTTAACGTTCTGCGAGAGCAGAAAACCCATGTCCTGTGCGGTATATTTGCGGATGGTGTCCCGGCTGCGGGTACCATAGGGCACCCGGCCGGTATCGCCGAAATAGACGATGTTTTCATGGGGAAGCAGGCGCAGCAGCTGCTTGACCACCGTCAGCCCGCCCAGCCCCGAGTCAAATACGCCGATGGGTTTTTCACTCATGGGACGCGCCCCTTTTCTCCAACGCAAGCAAAATCAGCCGGTCCAGCAGTTCGGAATAGGGAACGCCCGCGGCTTCGAACAGTTTGGGGTACATGCTGATGGAGGTAAATCCCGGCATGGTGTTCAGTTCGTTGAGCAGCACCTCGCCGTCTGACCGGCGGACGAAAAAGTCCACCCGGGCAAGGCCGGAACAGCCCATCAAACGAAAGGCCTTGACCGCGCGTTCCCGTACCTTTTGGGCTGTTTCGCTGGGAATACGTGCGGGGATGAACAGGGAGGAAGTGTTGTTGACGTATTTGGAATCATAATCGTAAAAGCCGTCCGGCGGAAGAATTTCTCCCACCAAAGAAGCGATGGGATTGCCGTTGCCCAACACGGCGCATTCCACCTCGATGCCGTCTATAGCGGCCTCTACCACGATTTTATCGTCTTCTTTTGCCGCAATGGCTACCGAGGCGGCCAATTCTTTGGCGTTGCGGGCCTTGGAAACCCCCACCGAGGAACCCGCGTTGGCTGGTTTGACAAAGACCGGAAACCCCAGCTTGCCGCTGCATTCCTGATGGTAATAGCCAGGATCCTGTATGTAATCGGCGGTGTAGAACCACAAAAAATCGGCCTGGGGAATACCGGCGGACTCCAGCAGCGTATTGGCGACGCCTTTGTCCATGCAGACTGCGGAAGCGAGTACGCCGCAGCCTACATAAGGAATGCCGCAAAGTTCGAACGCGCCTTGCACGGTGCCGTCTTCGCCGTTTTTGCCGTGCAGCACCGGAAACGCTACATCGACGGGCAAAACCTCTCCCGTTTCGGGCAGCAGGATGCCGCGGCGGTCCGGATCGGTGGACAAAGCGCAGCGGCGGTTGTTGGGATGGGACTCCCAATCACCGTTCTGGATCAATTCGTCGTCCCCTTGGAACAGCCACCAGCTGCCGTCTTTTTTTATGCCGACGCGCAGCAGGGAATAAGACGCGGGATTGAAATGGGAAAGAACCGAGGTGACCGACATACGGGAAACCTCGTGCTCGGAGGAAGCGCCGCCGAACAGAACGGCGACGGCTTTTTTCTGGTTTGCAGACATAAACTCCAACCTTTCTTCCTTTTCCGAACCTCGGTACGGATACGAAAAACGCGCGG
>CABQAC010000191.1 GCA_902462035.1 uncultured Eubacteriales bacterium | reverse complement strand
ACTGGCGGTGCGGGCGTTCGCGGATAACATTGTGGGATATATTGGGATGTTCGCGGCCTATTTGGGCGGGGTGGACGCCATCGCGTTTACCGGGGGGATCGGCCAGAACTGCCGGGTGCTGCGGGAGATGGTCTGTGACCATTTGACCCTTTTCCAGATACATATTCGGGCGGGAGCGGAATACCAGGGAGAAGACTGCCGGATCAGCACAGCGGACAGCGGCGCTGCCGTCTGGGTGATCGGCGCCGACGAAGAACAAGTCCTGGCGCGCCATATCCGCAAGCTGATCGGATCATGACAACGATGGAGCCGGAACTCCGGCTGACAGAAGAATTTTTGCGCGCACCCCTGCTGTGGGGTTATGTCCATTCCAAATTCCGCCGCACCATCAATTTGATGTTCCCGGAACGCCTGATTACGGTCAATTTGCCCGAGGTGCCCGGCGTGCCGGACAGTATCACAGTCTCCCGCCGGACATTCGGGCGCCTGGCATCCTTGCCGGAAGGAACGCTTTTGGTCAAGCGCGGCAGAAGCGTCGCCTTTACCGAAGGAGGGGGATTCGAATTGTTCCTGGCGGGAAAACCGGCCTGTCCGGGTCCCCTATGGAACGCGCGCGGCGCTTTTCCGTACCGGCGCCTGCTGGCGGAAACCAGCGCCTGGCTGCCCGAATCCGGATTTTTTCAGATGGCGGCCCCCTTGCGCAGCCAGACGATTCAAAAATTGACATCTTTTTGCCACGCCCTGATGCGCGGAGAGGCCGAGGAAAAGCTGCTGCCCTGTGTGGGCCTGGGCTGCGGGCTGACGCCTTCGTCGGATGACGCGCTGGTGGGAATTATGGCGGCGGCGGAGGTCGGCGTCCTGCCTGGGGCTGTTTTGCCGGAACCGCGCCGGCTTTGGCATCTTCTTTCGGGCCGGACGACCGATGTCAGCCGGAAATATTTGTGCTGCGCGGCAGAGGGAAGGTTTTCGGACCCGCTGCGCGCGCTTTTTGAGGAAACCGGCGGCGAGAAGCTGGGCGGCCGTGTCCGGATGGTCGCGGCAATCGGTTCGACCTCTGGACGGGATACCTTGGCCGGAATCGCGCTCGCTTGTCAAATCGCGCTCGCTTGCCAAACCCAACCGGCGTTCGGGGCGCAAGTTGCGCGCAACGCAAAGAAAGGGATGGAGTATGATACGTTTTAAAGAGATCGTGCCGGGCGTCCAATTGCTCCAGACGCCGTTTGGGGATAATTGGAGCGGCGTTGTGCTGGTGCGTGGCGATACACCGTCGGAAACCGTTTTAATCGATAGCGGCGCGAACCGCGAGACTGTGGACCGCTGTATTCTGCCCGCGCTGGAAGCGGAAGGCGTTGGACCGGAGCAAATCGGCTGGCTTGCCTGCACCCACTGCCACGGGGACCATGTGGGCGGGCATTACCGCATGAAGGAGCTGACCGGCATCCGGGTCGCGGCTTATGAAGGCTCGGCGGATAAAATCCGGGATCCGATGAAATACAGCAGACTCATCCGCAGCGTTTTCCCCGAAGACAGTCCCGAACCGCCCAAGGTGCTTCTCGGCGTGGAGCCGGATCTGCTCGTGAAGGACAACGGCCTGCTGGCGGGGCGGCTGAGGCTGATCCATACGCCCGGCCATGACGATGATACGGTCTGCTGGCTGGATGAAAAGACCCACACGCTGATTACCGGCGACTCGGTTCAGGGCAGCGGCGCCGCCGGGGCTGGGCTGGCGTTTTACCAGGACTTGGCGGCTTACCGGAACAGCTTAAAGCGATTGCTGGCGCTGCATGCGGATCATTTAGTGGCCGCCCATTTCTACTCCCCGGAAGGCGCAGCGGCGGTGGGGAAAGCGGCGGTGGAACAATATCTGCAGGGCAGCCAGGCTGTCACCGAACGATACCGCGCCCGGATAGCGGGCTACTTAAGCGAGAATCCGCCGGCGGACAACCGGGAATTGGCGCGCAGGCTGATTCGGGAAGAAGGCCGGCAGGAACCCAACTACCTGTTCCTGGAACGGTACACCGTGCGGGCACATCTGGCGGAACTGCGGGAAGAATAAAAGGATGCGAAGGGGTGAATTGGAGCATGAACCGTGAATTGATCGACACTTTCCGGCAAAAAATTCAGAATGGGCCGGTGTTCGGCCCGTTTATGAAAACAGGGGATCCGGCTTTTGTAGAGGCCGCTGGCTATGCGGGCTGCGATTTCGCCATATTGGATATGGAGCACGGCCCGGAGAGCCTGAAGGATATGCAGAATAATATACGCGCCGCGCAGGTGGCGGGCATGGTCCCTATCGTGCGGGTGTGCGCGCTGTCGGAAGTCGCGATTTCCCAGGCGCTGGATATCGGCGCGGCCGGGGTGCAGGTGCCGCAGATTTCTACCGCCGAAGAAGCGCGGCAAGCGGTCCGCGCCGCAAAATATTACCCACAGGGGGAGCGGGGGGTCTGCCGTTTTGTCCGCGCCGCGCATTATTCGGCCATGGAACGTTCCGCCTATTTTGAAGAGGCGAACCGGGCGCTGGTCATCATTCAACTGGAAGGCCAGCGGGCGGTGGAGAACCTGGATGAAATATTGGATGTGGACGGTGTGGACATTGTGTTCATCGGGCCGTACGACCTTTCGCAAAGCCTGGGGGTTCCCGGCCAAACCACCCACCCGAAGGTGCTTGAGCAGATGGAAAAAATCGTTTCCCACGCGAAGGAAAAAAACGTGGTGCTCGGAACGTTTACCGACAGCGCCGATACCATGAAAATTTGGATGGACGCCGGGGTGCGGTATCTATCGTATTCGGTGGATGTCGGTATTTTCCAGGCGGCCTGCGCGTCGGTCCGCGCGCAGTTCGATCTGCTGCGCGCGGCAAAGCGGTAAGGGGGGCATCCGTTGATTTATCAACTGCAAAACGAATGGCTTTCCGTTCGTGTTTCTTCCCAGGGCGCGGAACTGCAAAGCCTGTTTGGACGCGTTTGGGAAAAAGAATACCTTTGGCAGGCCGCGCCCGAAGCGTGGAGCGGTCATTCTTTGCTTTTGTTTCCCGCGGCCGGGCGCATATCCCGAAGCCGGATATTTGTCCGCGGCAAAGAATACCCCATGCCCATGCACGGGTTTGCCAAAGATATGGCGTTCACACTGGTGGAACAGACAGCGCAATCCCTAACCCTGGAATTAAGGGATACGGAAGAAACCCGGCGGATGTTTCCGTATGCTTTTTTACTGCGCGTGATTTTCACCCTGCGGGGGGACACCCTTTCGGAGCGGTTCGAAATCCGCAATGACGGCGCGGACGAGATGTTTTTCAGCCTGGGTGCGCATCCCGGCTTTTTTTGCCCGATTGTCTTGGGAGAATCGGCAGCGGATTACGTACTGGCGTTTGACCGCCCCCAAACCATTCGTAAAATTGTTCTGGAGCCGAATACCCGTCTTTGTACCCAGGAACGGGAGGTGATTTTGGACAACGCGTTGGAAATTCCGCTTCGCGAAAACTTTTTTGACGGCGGGCCGATCCTTTCGGAAGGCTATGACGCGGATTGGATCGAGCTTCGGTCTAAAAAATCCGGGCATCGCGTCCGCATGGGCATCAAGGGGTTCCCCTATATGACCTTCTGGGGCGTTCCGCATCAAATGAGTTTGATTTGTATGGAACCTTGGTGCGGTCTGTCGGATTTTACCGGCACGGACCATGTATGGGAGACAAAGCCGGCAAGCAACCGGATTTTGCCCGGCGCGTTTTTTATACGGGAACTGCTTTTCCAGCCGGGGCGGGAATCTGTCTAGCGAAAGTTCAGCATGCCGTTCCAGAAGAAAGACGGGGGTGGTGCCAGCCATCATCACCGTCCAAAAAATGATATGGAAAAGAGGAGAAATAAGATGAAAAAGTTCAAGGCGGCGTCTCTCGCTCTGTTCCTTCTGTTTGCGCTGATGTTCGGGAACTTCCAGACCCCCGTGCGCGCGGCGGAGGCGCCCGGCGCGGTGGTATACCTGAGCTCGAGCGGAAATGACAGCAATACCGGTCAAACGCAGGACCAGCCCTTCCGTACGATTACCAAAGCGGTCAAGGCTTTGGGGGACGCGGGCGGAACAGTTTTTGTGCTTGGCGATTTTACCTTTACGGGAAGCGGCTTTACGGAAGCGGAACATACGGGCAAAGTGACCGTGACCGGGGGAAAGCTGATCTTTCCCAATGGGTACCGGTATACCCTTGGCGGCAGCACCCTGTTTGAGGATATCACCATCCAGCATAACGGGGCGGTGGTCTTTGCCGCAAACTTTAATCCCATCGAATTCGGCCAGTCTATCGATATGGTGAACACGGGGAGCGCGAATGCCGGCGTTTATGTGGTTGGGGGCTTTAACGAACCCCCCATCGATTCGGTGACCGATAAGGACTCCTATGTCACCATCCAAAGCGGCACCTATTGGGCTGTGTGCGGTTTTTCACGGAAGATGAAATCGGGCACCAAGACCCAGACCTACACCG
>CABQAC010000190.1 GCA_902462035.1 uncultured Eubacteriales bacterium | reverse complement strand
ATGTCGATGAGCACCGGGCCGGGCCGGCCGGTGGAAGCGATGTGAAACGCCTCTTTGAACACCCGGGGCAGGTCGGCGGTGCTGGAAACCAAATAACTGTGTTTGGTAAACGGTTCGCACGCGCCGGTGATATCCACCTCCTGAAACACATCGCGGCCCAGCAGGTCGCTGCGAACCTGGCCGGTAATGGCCACCATGGGGATGGAATCCATATACGCGGTGGCCAGCGCGGTGACCAGGTTGGTCGCGCCGGGACCAGAGGTAACGACGCATACCCCTACCTTGCCGGAAACCCGGGCGTACCCGCTGGCGGCATGGCCCGCGTTTTGCTCCTGCCGGACCAGTACGTGACGGATGGAGGACCCCAACAAACTGTCGTAAAACGGGCAGATGGCCGCGCCCGGATAGCCGAATACGACGGATACGCCCTCGTTTTCCAAACATTTTACCATCATTTGCGCTCCGCTGATCATCCTGACGCGACCTCCTTCTTTTCAACTTCCGGCAGCACCGGTATATTGTTTTTATTATAATCTGATTCAATTCCTGCGTCAATACGACGGCCCGGCGGGCGGGGCCCGCACCCTGACAATCTTTTGCCTTTGCAGCCCCAGCTTTTTGGGCAGAAATATCGCGAACCAGTATCACACAAGCACGTTCCCAGCCGTCGCGCGGCATCAAGGTAATTTTCAGATAACAGCACAGCCTTGCGAAACGGGGGGCTGTGTTAAAAAACGCGCGCCGGGGAAACCCGGCGCGCGTTATGGTGATGAGCGGTTATATCTTTTCGATATACTTACGAAAATGGGGCAGCACGCCAATTTTATCCGGCGCGTGGGGCGGCATTTGAAGCAGGTCGTGGCCGGGGAAGGGGTTTCCCTCGATCAGCACCGGGCCCTTTTCGGTAATGGCCACGTCCCAGCCCACATAGCCGACCTGGGGCAGGGATTTGGCCGCCTCAAAGCACATGTCGATAGATTCCCGCACAAAGGGGAGCGACACGCCCGCCAAGGCGTGGCCGGTATTGGGATGGACGTCGTAAATCTTGTCGAACAGGGCGTAGCCCTTGTATTGAATGGTACCGGTTTCCCAGTCCACCGGGCAGGTCAAGCCGCCGGAATGGAGGTTGTCCACCACCTTATCCCCGTTGCCCATGCGGATATAGAAGTACAGCACGTGGGGGCCGTCGGCGGCCAATATGGTGCACACGCGGTAGGTGTTGACCGAATTGGGGTTGAAGGCAGCCATATCCGGATGCTGGACAATGTATTCTTCCGCCAGGCCAAAATGGTGGTCCTTCAGGTACTGGAACATCTCCTTCGCCGACGAAAAGTCCGCTGTTTTCAGCCGCTCGATGCCATGGCCGCCGGTCAGGTCCAGGGGTTTGGCCATAACCACATCCAGCCCATCGAGGAAAGACTCGAATTGTTCCAGATTCGCGGTGCGCAGATCCAGCCATTTGCGGCCCAAAAAGCGGTCGAAGTATTGGTTAAAATCCACCTTGTTTTCTAAAATATGCAGGTATTCCTTTTGGTTATACCGTTTCACGATCTGGTTGTTCTTGCCCCGGGTCAGAAAGGTCTTGCGCTGGGCGCGGTTTAAATTATAAAACTCGAACAACCGGTAGTCGGTGTAGCCGCAGCCGTACTTCAACCCGCACGCCACCATATCGCAAAACAGGTAGGGGCGGTTTTTACCGGTCTTTTGATGAAGCAGGTCCACCATATCGAAGAACTGCCGGTAATTCAGCCCCGCGATTCGTTTGACCATATACGATACTTTTCCCATAGGCGGTATCTCCTCGCTTTTTTCGTTTCCGTTCAAAATAAATTGCCGCGTAACCCCTTTTTCCGCTCCGCAAGCCACGCTTTTCACCATTATACGCTGAACCCGCCGGCCCTTGCAATAGTATGGGACGACATTTTGCGTTTCATGCCGGCCAAAAGCGGACAGCCGCGCCGTGTTGTGGAAATCTTCATTCTCCCGCTGATTTTTCCCGTTGTCTTTTAATTGCGCCGATGCTATCATAAAAACAAATCGCAACAAGAAATGGGGGAATGATTCTTGTCTCAGACAGAAGAAGCGATGAACGTGCTGCGCTATTCCCGCCCCGCCGGGGATTGGTACGGCGCGCTGCCGGTGGGCAACGGCCATTTGGGCGGCATGATCCACGGCGGCCTGCAAAGCGAAATTTTATCCATCAACGAAGACACCTGCGTGTGGGGCCAGCCCAAGGACCGCAACAACCCAGACGCGCCCAAAGTATTCGAAAAGGTACGCCAGCTGATTCGCGAGGGACGGACCGGCGACGCGGACAATCTGTTTTTGGCCGGTATGAGCAGCATCCCGCGTTACGTCAACCCGTACGTGCCGGTGTGCGACTTATATATCAATCTGTGGAAAGACGGGTTCCTGCGGCGGGACGACTCCCGCGTATCGGCAAGCGCGCCCAGCCTGCCGCCGGATTACGAGCGGAAGCTGGATTTGCGCACCGGCCTTTCCACCGTTGCCTACCGGGTTGGGGAAAACCGGTTTGACCGGGAGTGCTTCTGCTCCTTTCAGAACGACGTCATCGCGTACCGGTACACCGCCTCGCAGCCCGGGTCGCTGACCTTAAACGCCTTTTTTGTCCGCCGCCATTACGACGTGGGCAGCGCGGCCAGGCCCGGCAACCGGGTGCTGATGACCATGGAGCTAGGCGAAGGCGGTATCCGCTTCGCGGTGATGATGACCGCGGTGGCGGAGGGAGAAAACGCGCGCGTTTCCACCCTGGGGGACAACCTGATGGTAGAGGACGCCGACGCCGTTACCTTTTACATCGCCAGCACCACCACCTTCTACACCCCAGACCCGGTGCTGTACTGCGACAACGCGCTGGACGACGCGCTTTCCACCCCTTACCGGGAAATGAAACGCGCCTTTGTGGCCGATTACCAACGCTACTACAACCGGTTCTCCCTGCGGCTGGGCGCTTCCACGGAAACCGCAGAACTGGACACCGACCGCCGGGTGGATTTGACGGCGGAAGGCAAAGCTGACCCCGCCCTGGACGCGCTGTTTATCAATTACGCCCGCTACCTGCTGATATGCAGCAGCCAGCCGGGCACCCAAGCCGCCAATCTGCAGGGCATTTGGAACCACTCGCTGACCCCGCCCTGGGACTGCAACTATACCGGGAACATCAACCTGCAGATGAACTATTGGCCGGTGGAGGTGTTCGGTCTGCCCGAGCTGCACCAGCCGGTGTTCGACTTGATGGAGCGCATCCGCAAGAGCGGGCGCCGCACCGCGCGGGAGGTTTACGGCTGCCGGGGTTTTGTGGCCCACCACAACACCAACATATATGCCGACACCTCTCCTTCCAGCCTTTGGTCTTTCATTTGGCCCTTTGCCCACGTGTGGATGGCCATGGATTTGTGGTATTACTACGAATACACGCTGGACCAAGATTTCTTAAAGGACCGGGTTTATCCCTTGTTCCGGGAAGCCTGCCTGTTTTTCCGCGACTTTTTGCAGGAGGACGAAAAGGGGTATCTGGTATCCTCCTTCTCCCAGTCGCCGGAAAATCCGTATGTTCACGCGGCTACCGGCCAGGCGTCCCAGTCCAACATCAACCCGGCCATGGACCGGGAGCTGCTGCGGGACCTTTATACCGTCACCCTGACGGCCATCGAGCGCTGCGGCATCGACGACAAGGAGATCGAGGAATACGCCAAAGCGTCCCTGCAAAAAATTAAGCCGCTGGAGATCGGCAGCAAGGGGCAGCTGCTGGAATGGGACGGCGAATATGAGGAATGCGTGCCCCACAACGGACACAAATCCCATTTGTACGGCTTTTTCCCCGGCGACCAAATCACCCAGGCCTCCTCCCCCGCGCTGGTTCAGGCGGTGGCGGTTTCCATGGCCCTGCGGGAGGATAAAGACCGCCGCCTGGCGGGCGGCTGGCCAGAGGCGTGGAGCTGTGCCATCTATGCCCGGCTGCAAAACAGCAAAAAAGCGTACGAAAGCTTTTCCGCCTGTTTGCGCCATACCCACCCCAACTTGTTTTCCGGCACCCGGAAAAGCGATGTCTTCCAGCTGGACGCCAACTGCGGCGCGTCCGGCGCGGCGGCGGAAATGCTGCTGCAAAGCCACGGCGGGGTGGTCTTCCCCCTGCCCGCTCTGCCAAAGGAATGGAGCGAGGGCGAGGTCCGGGGCATTCGCGCCCGGGGCGCGTTCGAACTGGATTACAGCTGGAAGGAAGGCAAGATTACCGCTCTGACCGTGCGGAGCCGGAAGGGAACGGCGCTCGCCCTTAGGCTGGAAGAAGGGTTCCGGCCCCTGTGCGGCGGCGCGGAAGTGCCCTTTACCTGCCAGGACGGCGTTTACCGCCTTGACACCCAGCCGGGTATGACGTATGAGTTTGTGCGCTAACCAAACAAATCATAACCACTAGTAAACTAGTGGTTTGCTCAGGCCCTAGAAGGGTCAACTCA
>CABQAC010000189.1 GCA_902462035.1 uncultured Eubacteriales bacterium | reverse complement strand
ACCGTCACTTTCCTTGGGGGACGAAACGCTGTGGTCCGGCGGCCCTTACGATCCGGTGCAGCCCCATGTGAAGGCGCGTGAGCGGATCCTTGCGGCTATCCGGTCGGGAGACTACGAAACGGCGGAGCAACTGGGGCTTGCCCTGCGTGGAATTCCTAGCATGGTACAAATTTACCGGCCGCTGGGGCGGATGAACCTGCACACCGGCCATACGATGGCTGCGGATTACCAGCGCGCCTTGAATTTTCACGACGGATTGGCCCGTATTTCTTATCGCGCCGGGGCGCTCAAAATCAACCAGTCCGCCATCGCAAGCTACCCCGACCAATTGGTTGTATTTCGTATGGAGGCGGACGGCGGCGTATTTGATTTGAGCGGGGAATGGACCACCGAACAGCCGGTCCATCACGTCGAGCCGGCCGGCAGCAGCTTTGTTCTGGAAGGCGGCGTAACCGACGCCACGGTTTCCGGCAGCCGCAGGTACGAAAAAGTGCTGCCCAGCCAAATCCGCTGGCGGCTGGAAGGAAGGCTGGAGGTGTCCGGCGGCAACGCCGCGCTTCGCGTTTGGGAGGAAAATGGCCTGCTGCGATGGAAAGCGGAACAGGCGTCCTCGGTGGTGCTGTACCTGACCTGTGCGACCAATTACCAAAGCTTCCGTTCGGTAGGCGCAGACCCCGCCGCTGTTTGCCGTACCGCCATGGCGGCGTCGGAGCAGGGCTGGGATGTTTTGCGGGAACGGCAGCGCAGGGATTTGCGGGAACAGATGGACCGATTTTCGGTTTGTATTGGTCCCAAAGACAATCCCTTGGCCGAGGAAGACACCACCAAGCGGATGCGCCGGATGAAGGATGGAGAACCGGATGCGTTGTTCTGCGCCCAGTACGCCCAGTATGGACGGTATATCCTGCTGTGCGGCGCGCGGCCGGGCACATTGGCCTTTAATAACCACAACATTTGGGTGGATCAGGACAGCGACCGCTGGCGTGGCCGGTGGACGCTGAATATCAACATTCAGGAATGCTATTGGATGTCGGATGTGGCCAATTTGCCCGAAACCATGGAGACGCTTTTAACCTTTACCGAAGCGCTGGCAGAATCCGGCGCGGCAACGGCCCGCAACTTATATGGCTGCCGGGGCTGGTGCGCCCATCACGGCACCGATGCCTGGATGAACACCGCCCCCCAGGATGTGGCGACCTGGCATTCCACCTATCCGATGGCAGGCATATGGCTGTGCGATCAGCTTTATGACCATTTTCGCTTTACTCGTGACGTTTCTTTTCTGCGCCGGTTATATCCGCTGATGAAAGGCGCGGCGGAGTTTGCCTTGGATTTGCTGGTGGAACAGGACGGCGTGCTGGTTACCTGCCCGTCTTCTTCACCCGAAAACTTTTTTGTTTCGCCTTCCGATCCGGAAAAGCGGGCTGGTATTACCGTGGGCAGCGCGCACGACATGCAGCTGATTCGGGATTTGTTCCAGAGCTGTGCCGAAGCGGCCGCGCTGTTACAGCAGGACGGCGCTCTTGCGGGGGCGCTGACGGAAGCGCTGGAACGGCTGCCGGGCCATAAGATCGGCCGGTACGGCCAGTTGCAGGAATGGTTTTACGATTATGAAGAAGCGCCGGAGGAAATATGCCACCGCCACATCTCCCACCTGTACGCGGTGTATCCCAATGCGGATCTTCTCGACCAGGAGAATCCGGCATTGATTTCGGCGGTCCTTCGGACTTTGGAGCGCCGCGGGGACGATAACCTGGGCTGGGCGGGCGCGTGGCGCGCCTGCGTATTTGCACGGCTCGGCATGGCGGAGAAAGCGCTCGCCTATTTGCAGAAGGGTATGCCGGGTGTCAGCTTACATCCCTTTGCTCAGGACAGCAGCGTCACGCCTTCGTTCGAAGGAAACCAGGCCATTCAGGGCTGGGGGGCCGCGTTGTGCGAAATGTTGCTGCAAAGCCATTCCGGCGTGGTACGGCTGCTGCCCGCCCTGCCCGCGTCGTGGCAGGAAGGGGAGGTTCGCGGGATGCGCGCTAGGGGCGGCTATACCCTTGATTTTGCGTGGTGCGGCGGCAGGCTGACACAAGCCCGGCTGCTGCCCGATGCGGACGGTGTTTGCCGCGTACTGCTGCCGGGCGATAAAACGCCGCGGGAGATTGCTTGCCGTGGCGGCATAGGAGTGGAGCTGCTTTAACGGCAGCAAAAGAGCCGGGACATGTCCCGGCTCTTTTTGTTTGACTTGATTATACGCGGATGGAGGGGAGAAGCCCCAGCAGCTTCAGCGCCCCTGTTCCGACTTCTTCCGGCGAATCCGCCACGAAGTCGGCGGTTTCCACTTCGGCAGCGCAATAACCATACCGGCAGCCGATAAAGGCAATCCGGTTCCCCCGGGCGGCCTCCAGGTCAAAACTGCGGTCGCCGGCCATCACGGCTTGGGGATGATCCAGGCTTTTCAGCAGCAGGCCCAGCGTTTCCACCTTGCTCATTCCAGGGTGCAGCGATTGAATATAGTCAATGCGGTCCCGAATTCCAATATGCTCGAGTACAGGAACAATATACCTTTGGGTAGAATTGGAACAGACCGCGGTGGCGCATCCCGCTGCATGCAGGCGGTCAAGCATTTGGGGCACGCCGTCGAAAGGCGCGCTATGGCTTTTCATATAGACTTGCTCCAATTCCGCCACCCGGGCAAGGTACCGCTGCTCGGCATTTTCATCGGCGCCGGGCAACAGGATTTTGATATAATCCCAGCTGCGGCCCCCAAAGGTGGAAATCAACAGCGCGGGATCAATGGGCGGATATCCCAGCTCCCGCCGCGCCTGATTGTGAGCCTCTACGGCGTAAAGATCAGTCCGGTTTAACGTACCGTCTAAGTCGAAAACAACCAATTTGCTTGGCTTATCCATCCTTATTCCGCCCCTTTTTACTGGTTTGCCTTTATTATACACCTAAGCGGCCGGAGGTGGTAGGGGTCAAAGGCAAGTCCTCCCCTTTGTATAAAATTGCAGGGGGACGGCAACTGATTTGTGTTGTATAATTGCCGCGGGACTGCTATAATAAAGCAAAAGGACCAATGGGAGGGGATACCTTGGCGCCGGAAAACTACGCTGCGGGCTTCCGCGGAATTGACTATGAATTGCTGAAACAAATGGAAAAAGAATTGGCGGAAAGCGCTCGACAGGCTGCTGCGGAAATCTCCCAACAAACACAGGCGGCAGCGCAGAAAAACCGCGCCTTGGCAAACGCGGCGGGGGATTTTGCCGCGCGTTTGGCCGAAACGGAACGAGAACTGCAAACGGAACGGGAAAAAGCACGGGTTGCCGCCCTTCGGTTTTCCGATTATCAATTGGAAATGGACCGCGTCCTGCGCCGCAAGGAGCGCGAGATAAGCGAACGGGACCGGCAGCTGGCCGAATGCCGCCGCTTGATGGAGGAATACCTGCAGGAACGGGACAAGGCCAGGCAAGAGGCGGAGTCCTTCCGGCAAAAGGGCGAGCGGTACGATCAGATGAAAAAAGGGCTGGACCGTATTCGCCTGGCTGCTGAACTGAAAGCGGGCAAGCTGATGGAGGATGCCCAGGTTCGTTCCCGGGAAGCCATCGATTTGGTGGAGGATGCGGCGGAAGAACTCCGGCGGGTTCGGGGACAAGCCGCCCGGCAGGCCGAAAAACAAGAGGACCGCTTGGAACAGTTTTATTCTTTATTAGACGAAACAGTGGAAAAAATGACCGGACTGCGGGAGCAGTTTTTTATCAAGAACAACATTCCGCCGGAACCGCCCGCACAGGCGGCACAATCGCTGCAGAATAATAAAGAGACGCCGCTCAGCGAGATGCTGCGGACGATATTGGGAGGGAACGACAACGGAACGGAAGATTTTTCGGTCGGAGGACGCGATCACTAAGGTGGCCGCGCTGCGGGCGGGGCAGTCGGTTTTATTTACCGGAACGGTTTACACCGCCCGGGATGCTGCGCATAAGCGGATTTTTGAATTGCTGGACCAGGGCAGCCCCCTCCCTTTTCCGCTGGAGGGCGCCGCTGTTTATTATGCGGGCCCTACCCCCGCGCCGGAAGGCCTTCCCATCGGTTCCTGCGGCCCCACGACTTCGGGCAGAATGGATGTGTTTACCCCCCGGCTGCTCGACCTAGGGCTTAAGGTGATGATTGGAAAAGGCAAGCGTTCACCCGAAGTGGTGGATGCGATGGTCCGCAATAGCGCGGTATACCTGTGTGCCATCGGCGGCGCGGGCGCGCTTGCCGCCAAAGCCATCCGTTCCTGCGAAGTTATCGCGTTCGAAGATTTGGGCTGTGAATCGGTCAAACGGCTTCATGTGGTGGATTTTCCTCTAATCGTCGCTATCGATGCCAAGGGAGGAACCTTGTTTACGGAATAGGACAAGCCATGTCAAGAATGATGTAAAAAGGGCCGCGGTTAATCCGCGGCCCTTTTTATTATGCTTTAGCAAGTAGGGTACATAGCGAA
>CABQAC010000188.1 GCA_902462035.1 uncultured Eubacteriales bacterium | reverse complement strand
CGGGCCTTTTGGAACGGAGGTTAAAACAGCGATATTTGGTCTGTTTCATACGGTTTCCACATGGCGCGGGCAATCTGCTCCATCCGGTAAGCAAGGCGCGCATCCTCGCATGCCCCGCAATAGGCGCGCCATAGCGCCGCGGCGTTGGGAGACCGGCAATCGTACGATTGCCCAAACTGGGCGCGGTACCGGCCGGACAACCCCGGAAACAGACGGTCCAGCTGCTCGAAAAAATATGCCCGCTGGTTTTGGCGCAGCGTTACCCCAAAACAATTTCGGCCGCCGTTATACACATGGCAAGCGCCGGACGCGGCGGAACGCTCCACCACGGCGCGCACATTTTCCACCGAGTCCTCCAAAAACGGCAGTACCGGCATCAGCAGCACCCCGGCGGGAACGCCCGCGTCCGACAGCGCTTTGACCGCCGCCAGCCTGCGGGAAGAAACGGCCGCATGCGGTTCCAGCTTGCGGCAAAGCCCGTCGTCCGCCGTGGTGACGGTTACGTTTACGAGAACCGGTGCGTGCCGGGCAATCTCCAAAAACAAATCGATATCCCGCTCGACCAGGTGCGATTTTGTCATCACCACCACCCCGTAGCCGTAACGCGCAAACAATTCCAGCGCGCCGCGGGTGATGCGCTCCTGTTCCTCGAAGGGATTATAAGGGTCGCTCATCGAACCGGTCATCACCACCCCGGTTCGCCTGCGGGCGCGCAGTTCGCCCTCCAGCAGCTCCAGGGCGTTCCGCTTTTTGCGCACCTGGTCGAACTGGCTGATCCCATAGCAGGCGCTGCGGCTGTCGCAATAAATGCAGCCATGGCAGCAGCCCCGGTACAGGTTCATGTTGTATTGGGATCCGAACCATCCCTGCCGGTAGGGGGAAAGGATGGTTTTGGCCGCAACTTCGCGCAAGGGATCACCTTCCGTTATTTTTTCCAGCGTTTCAGGGTGGGAAACCAAGCGGTCATATCGCGGCGTGCCTGGGATTCGTCGCCGTACACGCCGGTCTCCCGGTTATAAAGCAAGCAGGTTTCGATCATTTCCTCCATGGTTTGGTTTGTGGTAAAAGCGCCGTCCTTGTAGCAATAGACGCAATAATCGTAGCTGGGGCTGCCGTCCGCTTCGGTGCCCAGGTCCCCGTCGGCGGCCAGGGGCATGCCGCAGCTTTGGCAAAACCGCATGCCCGCATGGATGGGGAACCACAGCTCCACCTTTTCGGGGTTGTTCGGCTCGGGGTAACGCTCGTGGGCGGCGCCCACCATTTCGAGGCCGCGGCTGGGCAAAAACACGCCCAGCACCCATTCGAACACCTCGCCGTAACGGCTTTGGGAACAGTCCGCTACCAGATAGGTCTGTTCCGGCACCGTCCATTTGGTCCAGCCCTCCGGCACCGGGGCATCCGCCTCGGTCTCGAAACCCGCCAGGTACAGGCCGCGGGCGCCCCAACGGCCAAGGAATTTGTCCGGGTGCCCCATCAATCCCCACGCGTCCTGGGGCGCGCCGTGTTCCGCCCTGCCGCTATTGGCCTTTTGCCACAGCGGCAAAATCCAGCTGGGCCCTTCGTTCGCATTGCCTTCCCCTAAAATGCCCGCCACGGTAAACGACTGGCGCAGCCGCAGGCTTAAACGTTCTTCCATCCTTTTCGCCCTTCCTTTCGCAAATGTTCGGCACAACACGCTTTCTTCGCTCCCAAAAGGGAGGTGTTTATCTTAACAAAGAATATCGGACAACTGCGTGTCATATTAAGCGAAGGCCTTGCGAAAATTACCGTCGCATCTTACAATAAACCCATTCCACATACCATAGGGGGATGATTTTGTGCAATACCGTACGTTTGGCAATACCGGCGTTCGAATTTCGGCGCTCGGTTTCGGCTGCATGCGTCTGCCGGAGATTGAGGAAAACGGCGTGTTTACGGTCGACCAGGAAAAAACCAACCGCATGCTGCGCCGCGCGGTTGAGCTGGGGGTCAATTATTTTGACACCGCTTTTTATTACTGCCACGAAAACAGCGAGATCGCGGTAGGTAAAGCCCTTGCCCCCATCCGGGACCGGGTGATGATCTCCACCAAATGCCCCATGGAGCGCGTGCATTCCAAGGCGGATTACCGCGCGCTGCTGATGGCCTCGCTGCAAAAGCTCGGCACCGGCTATGTCGACTTCTATCACTTTTGGGGGATCGGCCGCCAGGAATTTGATGAAACGGTCATGGGGCTGGATTTGATCTCCGAGGCGAAAAAACTTAAAGAGGAAGGGCTGATCCGCCATATCAGCTTTTCCTTCCACGACGAACCCGCGGCAATCCGGCATATCATCGACACGGCGCCGGAGCTGGAAACCATGCTGGTGCAGTACAATCTGCTGGACCGTTCTAACGAGGAGATGATCGCCTACGCCGCGCGAAAGGGGCTGGGCGTGGCGGTGATGGGCCCGGTGGGCGGCGGAAGGCTTGCCGCGCCCGCCGGCCTGTACGGCAGGCTGACCGGCACCAAGTCCCGCGCCACCTACGAACTGGCGCTCCGGTTTGTGCTGGGCAACCCCCATGTCAGCTGTGCGCTGTCCGGCATGCAGACGGACGAAATGGTCGCGAATAACGCGGCGGTCGCATCCCGCTCCGACGCCCTTTCCCCCGCGGAATGGCAAACGATCGCCGATTCGATGGAAAACCTGAAAAAATTCTCCGAACTGTACTGCACCGGCTGCCGGTATTGCCAGCCCTGCCCCAAGAACATCGACATTCCCGCGCTGTTCCAAGCCTATACCTACCACAACGTGTATGGGCTAAGCGCGGCGGCCAAAACCGCGTACGAAAATTACCGAAAGGACGGCAAAAAGGGCCTGGCCGCGGATTGCGCCGGCTGCGGGTTATGCGAAAAAAAGTGTCCCCAGCACATCAAGGTGCGGGAAGAACTGCGCCGGGTGGAATCGGTTCTGGCCGCCTTGTAACCGGTTCTTTCCCGTCTTCTATTCGGTTGCTTCATCCTCGTACCGGGCCGCGATCCGCGCTGCCTTTTCCCGCAGCAGAACGCGGATTCTGGGCGGGGACAGTACCTCTAGATGTTCGCCGAAGGAGAGCAGGTACCCATACAGCCATCCGTTTTCCGGATACCAGGCGCGCACCAGGTAATCGCCCCCAGCAGTTTGCCGCACGAACCGCTGGTCGAATTCGTCGTGGGCGCGGTAGGCCGCCGGTTTCAGGATTTTCATTTCCAGTTCCACGATCTGTCCCGCGGCGGCAGGACCGCATTCCAGTTCGGGCGGTTCCCCGCGGGGGACGAACCGTTCGCCGGTCAGCGCCAGACATTCCATCCGCGGGATTTTAAAGGTGCGGAAATCGTGTTTTTCCAGGCAATAGCCGGACAAATACCAGCCGCCGTATTTAAACCGCAGCTTATGCGGCTCCACCTTGCGGTGGGAGCGCAAGCCGTAGGAACTGTCGTAATCAAAGGCGACCACTTGGTTTTCCAGCAGCGCCTGTTTGAGCAGGCGGAATTTTTCCCGTTCCGCTTCGCCGCCGCCCCAGGGGGAAAAATCCACGTCGATCCAGTCCGCGGCGGTCTGGCGGAACAAGCTGGAAATCCGCTGCAGCGTGGTATCCGCCTCCGCCGCACGGGTGGCGGACAGCGTTTGCAGCCCGAACAGGATTTCCTTTTGTTCCTGGGAGGATAAAACCGAACGGTCCAGGACAAAATTTTCCAGTAGGCCAATGCCGCCGCCCTTGCCCTTGGCCGCGTAAATGGGAATCCCTGCGGCGGATAGCGCGTCCACATCCCGGTAGATGGTCCGTTCGCTGACTTCGAACCGCTCGGCCAGTTCCCGGGCGGTCATCCGGCGGCGTTCCAGCAGCAGGTAGACAATTTCAAACATCCGTCCCGACTGCACGCGCATCCTCCCCTTCCTTCATCCAGGTGAAAAAGGCTTTAAACGCGCCGGGCACGGCGTGGTTTTGTAAAATTTGCCTGGCGGTGACCCACTCGCCGCCGTCCAGGGGCGGGGGCGCGGCAAGCTCCGCCCAATAGCCCTGCATCTCCCATTCCAAATGGGTAAACACATGGCGCGCTTTCCCAAGCCAACGCAGGGAGGTGGGCCGGATCCCGCTTTGTTCCAGCGATTCCCGCAGGGCCTGGCAGCCGTCGAAATGGCCGTCGATCAGCCAGGGCTGCCACAATCCCCCCAGCAGCCCCTTAGCCGGGCGCTTGGTTAAATAGACACGGTCCCCGCACCCCAGCAGCACCACGGTCAGCAGAACCACCCGGCGGGGCTTTTTGGCCGCTTTGACCGGGTAATCACGGGGCGAGCCCTCCTCCAGCGCGCGGCAGCAAGGGGCAAGGGGGCAGCCGCCGCACAAGGGCGCGCCGTTGGGCAAGCACACGGTGGCGCCCAGCTCCATCAGCGCCTGGTTAAAATCCCCAGGCCGGTCCTGCGGCAGCAGGCGTGCGGCCAGCGCCTGGAACGCGCTGCGCACCTTCGGGGCCATAATGTCCTCGCCGCAG
>CABQAC010000187.1 GCA_902462035.1 uncultured Eubacteriales bacterium | reverse complement strand
TCCACCCCTGCCCGGGCCTGCGCCGCGCGCATCAGCGCGATGGAGCCGCGGGGGCTTGCCCCCAGGCGGATATCCTCGCTGTTGCGGGTGGCCTCCACCAGCCGCAGGATGTAATCTTTGACCGCGTCGCCGACCGAAACCCGCCGCACCGCCTCCTGGGCGTTCAGGATATCCTCGGGCGAAACCACCCCGCCGATGCTTTCCAGCGGATGGGACAACGTGACGGCGGAAAGCATGTCCTTTTCGTATTCCCGGGCCGGGTATCCCATGCTCAGCCGCATAAAAAAGCGGTCCAGCTGGGCTTCCGGCAAAGGGTAGGTGCCCTGAATTTCGATAGGGTTCTGCGTTGCGATGACGAAAAACGGCTTCTGAAGCGGATAGGTCACGCCGTCCACCGTAATCTGGCGTTCCTCCATACATTCAAGCAGGCTCGACTGGGTCCGCGGCGTGGCGCGGTTAATTTCGTCCGCCAGCAGGATGTGGGTAAACAGCGCCCCCTGCCGGAAGACGAATTCCCCTTCTTTTTGGTTGAAAAAGTTGATTCCGGTCAGGTCGGACGGCAGCAAATCCGGGGTAAACTGCACCCGGCGGAACGAAACCCGGATGGATTTCGCCAGCGCCTTCGCCAACGTCGTTTTGCCCGTGCCGGGAATATCCTCCAGCAGGATATGGCCCTCGCACAGGATGGAAAGGATCACCTTGTCGATAACCGCTTCTTTTCCAAGAATTACCGAGGAGATGTTCTGCTTTAAGGCTTTCGCCAGCATCGGTAACGATTCGTACTCCATACACGCCATCCTTTGTTGTTGCGCGGCATTGCGCCGCGTGATGATTTCTTTTCAAAAAGTATAACATAGCCCGCGCCGGAATCCCATCTATTTTCAGGCGGATAGGGCGGATTTGGCAGGTTGACCAGTGGGAGCCGGACCAGCTTTGTGAAACATGACGACAGGCCCGCGTAAAACACGGGCCTGTACCTGGTTTATTGGAGCGTTTCCACCGAAATACGGTCGTAAAGCCCGCCGTAGGAAACATCCAAACCGGCGGCTTTTTCCTCCACCCGGATGTTGTAATCGTCCACCATGTCTTCCTCGCCGCCCATAAATTCGGCAAAGTGGGACTGCAGGTAGGACTCCTCCATCTCCAGCCGCAGGATGATGTGATACCCGTGGGTGGTTTCCACCAAATCGCTGATTTCGCCTGGTTTCAGCGCAAAGGAGGCATCCTCAAAGGCCTGCACCATCTCGCCGGCGGTAAAGTAATACCCGTCCAGGTTGTCAACCATGCCCGGGTCTTCGCCGTACTCCTGCACCAGCTTGTCAAAATCCTCGCCGGCTCGGGCCTTTTGCAGCACTTCCTCCGCCCGTTTGCGGGTTTCGGCGTGGTCGGTTTCCCCTTCGGGGAAGGCCACCAGCACATGCTTGGCGCGCACATAGTTCTGCTCGATGCCCGCTTTCAGGTCGTCGTAATACAGCGCGTACAGCAGCCGGTTCTGCAGCCGGTCGTGAAGCAGCATGGTGCGGTACAGGTCCTCGGTGGCATTGATTTGCCCAAGCGCTGCTTGGTAGCCGTCCTGCCCGCCCAGCGTTTCCACCGTGGCCCGGATCTCCGCGTCTACCGCGGTTTGGTCGTATTCGGAAAGGGCAATGTTATTTTCCGCGGCCAGCAGTTCCACTGCGTAGTTGTTCTTCAAGGATTCCTCTACCGAGCTGAGCAGCGTGCTGTTTTTAGCCGGGTCGCTCCAATAGGAACTGACGCCGTTGTCGTAGTTGTTTTTGATGGCCATAAAATAGTAACGGTATTCGTCGAACTCCACCGGGAACTGCCCTGCAATGGTCAGTATCGGATCGGTCAGGTCGGCCTTTTCCCCGTCCAAATACAGCCCCGGTTCGACGTCGGACACGGCCCCGGAAGAGGCGCCCGGCGAATTGGAAGAACCGCTGCACCCCGCCAGTAAGCAGGCGGCCAGCAGGCAGGCCGAAAAAACGGATATCATGCGTGTGCGTTTCATGAATAACCTCCAGCTTGTTGAAATTCTTTTTTATGATACGACGCAAATGTGATATTTTGATGAACTTTTTAAAAAGCCTGTCAACCTCCGTTTTTCATCCTAACAGTGCCAATGCAAAAAAAACCGTCGATTTTTCCCACAGAGACGGAAAACTTGAGAAATCATCCTATAATATAGTAGGCTTTCATGCGGCGCCGGAGAAATTCGGCGCTTTTTTGCGGCGTTTGGCATGGGGCTGAAAGGGGAGAGAGGGAATTGTCGTACCGTTATTTATTGGATGTGGCCTTAATTTTAATCAGCACCAAGCTGTTGGGCTTGCTCACAAAAAAATTTCAAATGCCCCAGGTGGTTGGCGCGCTGCTGGCGGGTTTGATTTTGGGGCCGGCGGTGCTCAATGTGCTGCATGGAACCGATTTTTTGGCCCAGGTATCCGAAATGGGCGTCATCGTCATCATGTTCAGCGCGGGCCTGGGGACCGATATAAAGGAACTGAAAAAAACCGGAAAGGCGGGTTTTGTGGTAGCCTTATGCGGCGTGCTGGTGCCGCTGGGAATGGGAGCGCTGCTGGCCTTTTTCTTTAACCGGGGGGAATTTGCCCACCCGGGCAACGTGCTGCTGCAAAATATTTTTATCGGTGTCATTCTGACCGCCACATCGGTCAGTATTACGGTGGAAACGCTGAAGGAAATCGGCAAGCTTAATACCAAGGTTGGCAATACCATTTTGGCCGCGGCCTTAATTGACGATATTTTGGGCCTGATTGCGCTGACCATCGTCACCAGCATGGCGGGCGCGGATGTCAATATGTGGCTTGTGTTCCTTAAAATCGCCCTGTTTTTAGTATTCGCCATTTTGGTAGGATTCCTTGCCAGAAAATGGTTTACCTGGTACGCGAAGAAAAAAGAACAGAAAAACCTGCACCGGTTCCCTATCGCCGCCTTTGTGCTATGCCTGGGTATGGCCTATTGCGCGGAGGAATTCTTCGGCGTGGCGGACATTATCGGCGCGTTTGCCGCGGGGCTGGTCATCGCCAATACCCCCAAGGCCAAGTATATCGAATCCAAATTCAGCCCGCTGTCTTACCTGCTGCTGACCCCCATCTTTTTTGCCAGCATCGGCATTAAGGTGACGCTGCCCAACATGAACTGGACGATTGTCCTGTTCGCGGTGCTGATGGTACTGGTGGCCGTTCTTTCCAAACTGGTGGGATGCGGCCTGGGGGCAAAGCTATGCGGGTTTCAAAACCGTCAGTGCGTGCAGGTGGGGTTTGGAATGGCCTGCCGCGGCGAGGTGGCGCTCATCGTAGCCAACAAGGGCAATGCCCTGGGTCTGATGCCGGCCGCCTTCTTCGGCCCGGTCATCATCATGGTGGTGTGCGCCGCGGTGTTCACCCCGGTTCTGCTCAAATTGGTTTTCCGGCCTTCCCACAAGGAAAGCGCGTACGCCGATTTGCAGGGCAGCGTCCTTGCCGACCGGTACGAGGAAATGGAGCAGCTGGACATTGTGGAGCAGCAGATTCTGGACGCCAACCGCGAAATGATGGATCAAAGCGATTCCCGTCAGGAAAAATAAACGTTGTCCTTATGGCGGAAGATTCAATCCCCCGGAACCGCGCTTCGGCGGTTCCGGGGGATTGCTATTGGTATAAAAACAAAATATAATCCGGATGGTATTATTTTGGGGCAAAATCTGGCCCGTCGTATTGCCCGGTGGCCACCAAAGGCGGCCCCTGGAAGGTCACGACCGTGTCGGCCAGCATCCGCACTTCCGACGGATTGTGGGTGACCAGCAAGGTCAGCGCCGCGCGGTTATATTGGCGTATGACCCGGCACAGCGCGGCCGCCGCGTCATGGTCCAGCCCTTGCAGGGGTTCGTCCAGCAGCAGTAAATCGCCGCCAAAAGCCAGTGCCCGGGCAAGGGATACGCGCTTGCGCATTCCGCCGCTCAGCTGGCCGGGGCGTTTGCCCGCCGCCTCCGAAACCCCTACCCGCCGCAGCCACTCCATCGGGGAGGGTGTGGCGTGGGGGGGCAAAACCGCGGCCACGTTTTCTTCCGCCGTCATCCAGGGGAACAGGCGGTGTTCCTGGAATACATAGCCGGTCTTCTTTCCCCGAGTGCCCCTGACCTCCCCGCTGTCCGGCGTTTCCAGCCCGGCGGCCAGCCGCAGAAGGGTGGTTTTGCCGCTGCCGGACGGGCCAAACAAAGCCACGGTACCCGTTCCGGGCAGGGAAAGGGAAAAATCCCGCAGTACCGTCAAGCCGCCGAATTGTTTTGTCAGGCTGATGAATTCCATGGGAAAACCGTCCTTCCTTACGGGTTATCCTTCGGGCGCTTGATCCGCCTGCCAGGCGTTGGATGAAAAGCCACGGCCCGCGGGACGGAACAGCCACACCAGCACCCGCTCCATGACAACGCTCAGCAGAATCACCACCGCGGTCCAGGCGAACAGATCGGCGGTTTCCAGATAGATTTTGGCGCTGTAAATTTG
>CABQAC010000186.1 GCA_902462035.1 uncultured Eubacteriales bacterium | reverse complement strand
AGCCCGGCCGCGGTCCGGAATGTTTAGCGGTTCAGATACCGCTCGTAAGCCGTCTGCTTCACTTCCAGCACTTGATCGATACCATAATTCTTAATGGTGTTGATGAAGTCGTCGTATTGATCGATCGACGCAGCGCCAATGATAAACTTGGTGATCATTTCGCGGGAGTAGGTGTCGATGCTGTTATATTTAGAAGTGATGAGATTGCTTTCGGCCGATGTTTGGGTAATAGGGGGAATCAAATAGTTGTCGGCATCGTTGTCCATCCAAACCTTTTTAACGTCCTGAACATACGAAGCCCTATGCCCGTCGGTATCGGTGACCACCCCGGGCCAGTTATAAAAACGGCACAGGTTAAAACGGGCGGCGTCGCGGTCAATGCCATCGGGGTTGTTTAGAACCAGGTCGGTAAATTTGGGCTTGCCGTTCTCCATGGTATAGGAATAGCCTTCTTCACCGTAAGCGTAGGTCATGATGCCTTCCTCGCTGTAAAAGTAATCGAGGAACCGGCAGGCGGCTTCGATATTTTTGCACTGGGAAGAAATTCCGATGCAAAACGCGCCGCTGTAAATGTTGGAACTGTCGCCGAACATGGGCCTGTCGCCCTTGTTCTTCACAAGGGAAGGCATGCCCGTAACGGCGTAATTGGGGTTTTCCGCCTGGCCGGCAGTGACGGCGTTAACCATATTGGGGGATTGCATGATGCAGATGCCGGCTTCGCCTGAAGCGAACTTGGCTTGGGTGGTCTTTTTATCGACCGAAGGCAAATCCGGATCGATTAAGCCTTCCTTGTACCATTTGGCCATTTCGGTGACGAATTCCTTGTAACCGGGTTCCATGGGGCCGAAGACCACCTTGCCGTCCTTTAGGTAGAAGGGGTAGGTAACTTCGTACGGGCTGCTTAACGCAGATGCGGCATTTTCCATGAAGAGCCAACGATTTTCGAAAGTGATTGGCGCGGGGACGTTCTTCTTCTCTTTAAATGCCTTCAAAACGTTATAGCATTCTTCAATCGTAGTGGGGACCTGTAAACCCAATTCATCCAGCCAGTCCTTACGGACGACGGCGCCAATATTATGTTGTGCGGGGTTATCATAGATGCAGGGGAAATTATAAAGTATGCCATCGTCGGTGCGCACGTCTTTGTCGTATTTGCCGCCGTCTTTGGTTTTCAAGACGTTCAGCAAGTTGGGGAAATACTGTTCATATTCGTTTAATGAAATAATGTAGCCCTCGTTCATCGCCGAGGTAGGACCGCCGGGGAAAGTAAGCCAGTTGGCCATCATCAGGTCGGGATAAGAGCCGGAGGCCAGCATGAGGATAAACTGTTCGCTGGGGTCGTAGGCGCCGGAATCGCCGCCGATACAGTCAAGGGTCACGCCGGTTTTTTTCGTCCACAGCTCCCAATAAGCGTGGCCGTCCTTTAAATAATTGGGAAGATCGGTTTCCCAAGCGGGCTGATTGATGGACAAGGTGACGGGTTCCATGGGGTACGAGAACTCTTTTACCTCACCGCCGCCGGAGGATACCGGCTGGGTGCTGGGAGAGCCGCTGGGAGTTTCGCTGCTGGGATTGCAGGCGGCCAGAACGCCGGTTAGAACTGCCGCGAGCGCGATGGCGACCAGTCGTTTTCCAATGCGTTTCTTCATTACGAGTTCCTCCTCACATACTGGATTCCCCTTTTTGTTTGTTTTGAATAGTTTTACTTTTGATTATTGCAACAATCTGTTCAAAGTATTATATAATTGTAATTGTGGCTGAGGCGCAAGAATCAATTTCCGTATTTATATTCAAAAACGGGAGGGACAGGTGTTGGAACCTTCATGAATTTCCGCAAAAACCTCCAAAAACGAAAGTTGATATCCATGGACGCGCTCCCTTTTAAAATATTCAAGTTCTACAAAAAAAAGACCCTATGAGAGATCAGTCTCATAGGGTCTTTTTAATACTAAGGAGAAAAACCAAAAAACACGGTGTTTTTGGTCATATAACAGTAGTTTTATTTATATTTAGAATGAATTGAATTTTTGAAGTATAGGGTAAGAAATTTATAATAATAGTTTTGACTCATGCCGATTAAGCCGGATAAAAAATCGTAAGGAAGCCGAAGAATGATGAGGAAAAGCGTCTGCCTGCACAGAATACCGAAAACATTTTAAAGGGGTGATGCTGGCGGGTCGCCCGGACGGTCCAGTGCCTGGGCGGCGGCGACGATCTCCCGGTACCGGCCGGGCGTCATTCCCTCGTATTTTTTAAACAGCCGTACAAAGGTGTTGGCGTTGGTAAAACCAACGGCCAGCGCCGTCTCGTTAACCGTTCGTTCGGATTGCAGCAGCACGGATTTTGCTTTTTCAACGCGCGTATAGTTGATTTGATGAAGCAGTCCGTCTCCGGTTGTCTCCCGAAACAGCCGCGAAATAGAAGACGAAGAACGCCGAAACTGTTTGCAGATGCTTTCCACGCTTAAGTTGGGATCGTTATAGTTCTGGCTGATAAAGGTCAGAATATTATTTTTCAGCTCGTCGTCGCCGCCGTGGCAGGACGAATTGGCGCATTCGCACATCCGGCGGACCGCGTCGTGTAATTCCGTTTGGATTTCCGCCACCGAAAGCGGCTGGCGGCGCAGCAAACCGGGGTCAAGCGGCAGCGTGTCGCCTTGGTAGGGCGATTCGTTTCCAGCCTTTATTAAGGTGCTTAAAATGCTCATGCGCAGAAGATAAGCGGTTTCCAGGTCGATTTTTCCTCGATTTTGGTTTGCCTGCCAAAGCTGCTCCAGCTTCTTTTGGGACAACGCGAAGTCGCCGGACTTAACCGCGGCGAGCAGATGCTGCTCCTCCGCGATGGGGTAGTAGACCGCGCTGTTTTTGCCGTCGGCGACTTCGCTGTAAAACAGGATACCGGAGGCGTCCTGGGCGTTTAAATAATCCAAGGTATACTGCGCTTCGTCAAACGCGGTGGAGATGCCCTGTGATGTGGCGTGAATTTCGCTACAGGCGAGCCGGAGCCCCGGTATTGCGGCCAGGGCGCTTTGGTAGCGCTGCCGGATGTTTTCGCGGAAGGGCTCGCCGTCCCAATCCGCGCAGTCTGCAAGCAGGGCGGTTTGGCCGTCCACAACGGCGATCCGGCCGAACAAAAAGCAATCGTCGCTGTCTCCGATAGACAAAGACCGCGCCAAACTTTTGGGATCATGCCCGCCGTTTGACGCCAGTAGAACGGCAAAACGGGTGGAAACCTCGAATCCCAGGGTGGCGAGGTAATTCCCCATATTGCCGCTGCGGGCGGCATATCCCAGCAGCAGCTGGGAGACATACACGCCGAACAGCGTTTCGGTCTGCTGGCGGATGAAGGTATCGTTGACCTGGTTGCTGTTCATCATATCGTCGATGGAACGCCGCAGGTAGACATACTCGCTCAGCTCTCCCTTGCTGCGGTGGAGCCGCATTTCCATATGGTTGATCAGCTGCTTGAGGGGGGTGTAATTTTGCTGGATGGAAAAGTAAGTAATAAAGGAACAGAGCAGCAGGCAACTGAGCATGCCGACCCAGGCCAGCCTGCGGACGTAATTGAATTTGTCCAGATAGGTGTACGAGGAAATCAGTGCGCTGCACCGCCACCCGGTCAGCTGGCAGAAGCCTTCAGCCGTTATAAAGTCCCCCTGGCTGGGCGCATGGCCCGTTTGCGCCAGCAAAAGCCCGGCTTCGTCGGTAATGCTGGTAACCACCCTGTCGTCCGGGTCTACCTTGCCGATGATACTGGTCAGCGCGCTTGGCTGCAGCAGGATCATCAAGGTGGCCTGGGTGCCGTTAGACCGGTCGGTCCCCGCCGCGGGCAGGGAGAGCAGGCACGCCACGCTGCGCCCGCCGTTGCGCGAATCCATGACCAGATACTCTTTATGGTGCGGGGCCAGCATCATTTCCTTCCAGTCGGCGTAGGCAAGCTGGTAATCCGCCGCCAATTCCGCTTCAAAATACAGCGGCGCCATTGCCGCGGTTTCGCTGGATATCACATAATCCCGGTTAAAAAAGTAAATGGCGATGCTGCGGATGGCATGGTCCCGCGACGCATAGTTCTGCAAGGCCACGCGCAGCTGGCTGTCCAGGAACCGATCCTTGGGGGAGGTCTGCTGCGACGCTTGGATGCGGGCGGACACCAGCGAATCCGTACCGACGAGGGAAAGGGTCTTTTCGATGTTTTCGATTTGATGATCGATGGAGCCGGCTATGACTTGCAGAATTCCTTCGTGCAGGCCGTGGGTCTGCTGCAGAATGACCTGACTGGTAATTTGCTGAATCACCATCCAAAAAGCCATGGGGAGTAATATGATGATGCAATAGGATACAAGCCAGGTTACCAGCACACGCCGCCGGGCGCGAAAAGAACGCAGCGGATGTATATTCATCGGTCAAAGCCATCCTTTCTGATCGGTGGGTCGGAAAACTGCAGGGGAGAGTTGCCCTAAATTCGACTTGTTTCTACTTTTATTATTCCACAGCGTTGTAACGGTGTC
>CABQAC010000185.1 GCA_902462035.1 uncultured Eubacteriales bacterium | reverse complement strand
CGGTCGCCGCTGCGCAGCGCGGCGGGGCGGGTGGCAAGCTCGGTTTCCAATGTAACGTTTAACTTCCGCTTATTGATGGTATAAGGCAGCGGCGCAGCGGGCCTGGACAGCACCTTTGCGCCGGTAATGCGCAGCTCAAAGCCGCCGGGCGCGCGTTCTTCCAAACGCAGGTTCCCGGTCAGTTCAACACAGCATTCCTCGCTGATCTCCTGAAGGGAAAAGCCGGACGCCGCTTTATCGTAAACGCACTGCAGCTGGCCGGCGGCCAAACGCAGCATCACGAAGGAAACGTCCCCCATGTCGCGGATGACGTGGACTGCGCCGTGCACCACGGCCTGCTCCCCGTTTTCCGCCATCTGTTTTAGCAGGGGGAGGTTCATCTCCCTAGGTATTTGATTTTCGGATGCGTACAACATGCGGTACCCCCTCGATGAATTTGAATGGAAACCGGCGAAAAGAGCCGAATCTAATTGGGAAAATCCAGGTGATCAATCTTCAAAATTATAGCATTGCCTCCACGGGCCGTCAAGCGCCGCGTCAGGCCTGGAACGCGCGGTTGAGCAGGATTTGCAGCTGGCGCTGCTTCGTTTTGTCCTGCTCCGCCCTGTCTTCAAGGCCCAGCCTGCGGTAGGTGATCCCCCGGTAGCGGTAAGCCTTGATGCAGGACTCCACCGCGTCGCGGTTTTCTTCGGTCAAAAACGGTTGAAGCAGCCCGATGGCCCGGGTGTAGTCTTCGGCTTCCCGGTCATCCCGGCCCATCTTACCGTAAACCACGCCCCGGTTGCGGTAAGCGCGGGCCAGCTCCATGGCCTTGTCTTTTTGGTCGCCGCCGCTGGCGCCGCGCAGCCCGATGGCCTGGGTGTAATCGGCCACCGCCTTTTCATAGTTCCCCATGGCATTATAGGCTGTTCCGCGGTTCAAATATACGCGGGCCAGGTCCGAAGGTTTTTCCAGCTGGTTGTTTCGCAGCAGCTGCTCCCGCAGCGCCGCCGCCTTGTTTAACTCTTCCACCGCTTCCTCATACCGTTCTTCCCGGGAAAAAGCGTTGCCCCTTGCACCATAGGCGGTGGCAAGCTGCTCGAGCAGCGCGGGGGCTGGGTCTTCCGCAATCCAAGCCTCCAGCCTGGTGACCGCCTGGTGGAAATCCCGCACCGCCCGCAGGGTCCCGCCCGCGGCCCCGTACAGGATGCCCCGCCCAATGTAGGCGGCGGTCAGCGCCATTTTGCCCGCGGTATCAAGCGGGGACGTTTCCTCCAGCAGGGCGATCGCCCGGCCGAAGTCCTCCTCCACATAAGACGCCTGCCGCCTTTTTTTGTACAACCCCGCCCGCTGCAAATACAAGCTCCCAAGCCTGGCGGCGTCCGTTTCCTCGCCCCGGGCGCGCGCGGCGGTCAGCTGGCTGATGGCGTAAGTATAGTCCTCCACCGCACTGTCCAGCCGGCGAAAGGCCATGTAGATACGGGCGCGTTTCAAGTACAAATCCACCAGCGCCTGTTCCCGCTGGGGGCCCTTCCAATACCGCTCCACCGTCAGCAGCGCGGCGGAAAGGTCGTAAACCGCTTCGTTAAAACGGCCCGCTTTCTCGTGGCATTCCGACCGGCGGACGTAAGTCTCCGCCAGCCAGCGGTACCGCTTGTTCCGGATCAAATAGTGAACGCGGGCGCTCCAAGGCGCGGCGCCGGCCGCCCCGTCATACGCCTCCTGAGGCAATGCGCGCAGCAGCGCGGCGCTGTTGGCCAAAAACGCGTCCGAGCCAAGCCGCGCCTGCTGGGACTGGGTTCCGTATTGTTCCACCATATCGAAAATTTGGCCCGCCAAATAAAAAGTCACGGCGGCCTGCCCTTGGGGCGGGGCCGGCTGTTCCATTCTGTCCAGCAGCTCGTCCATCAGCTGTTCCGCCTGCCCTGTGTAGGCGCGGACCATCCCCTCCGCCAGCGACTCATGGCAGTAGCACAGCGCCGCCTTGCCGTTTTTCTGCACCGCTTCCAACATTCCCGCGGTATTGCCCAGGGCGGCAAGCGCCTCGGCAATACTGCCGTCCCCGGCAAGCTGCCCCAAAAAACCGATCTCCACCGGGTTTTCCAGCAGCGCCAGGCAAAGCAGCCACCGCAGCATCCGCCGGGATAAATCCTCCCCCCATACGTTGCCCAGTTTTTTTAGGTACAACGCGGCCAAATCGGTATCCGGAGGAATATCCTCCAGGGAAGTGCGGATGGACGGGTGCTTGCTTTTTAACAGCACATTGAGCAGCCCGAGACTGGTCAGATTGTTCTTTACGCTGCCGTTGGCGCGTTCGATACGCAGGTCGCCGTCGGTCAGTTTTTCCCTAAAGTTTAAGGCAAACAGCCGCCCGGAAATCATCTTCCGTACCAGCATCGTATTCCCAAGGCTGTTCCGGTCGAACGCCGCGGAATCGGTAAAATTCATCTGCTTGAGTCTGTCGCGCAGCGGTTTGTTTTGCTCCAGCCGCTCGGTGTTGACCGCCACCAGCAAAAAGACCCCTGCTGGCAGCTGGTCTTCCTCCGGCAAATATTGCAGCACGGCGGATTTTCCCGCTCCGCCCCGGTCGATATGGTCCAACACCAGCAGCAGCGGCCGGTTGATCCCCTGGCGGTCCATGGCTTTCCGGCAGCCGGTCAGCAGCTTGGCAAAGCGCCGCGCCTTATCCGCCGTCTCGTCATTGATCAAGGGGGCGGAAAAGCCCGGCTGCAGCGCGCGGCAAAAATCTTTAACCGTTTCCACCAGCCGTTCCCCACATTCCCCGGACGGGTAACAGCTGTCAAAATACAGGGTATGCACGCCCCCATCCCGCGGCAAGCGCCTCCCGGCTTCCCGCCCGTTTTGGCCCTCTAAATAGCGGAAGAAAGCAGTCTTGCCCATGGAAAACTGGGTTTCCAGCAAAAAAAGCCCCTTTTCCCGGGCAGTTTTTCCGCCGGTCTGCTTTTTTAGCCACCGCTCCAAATAACCCGCCGGCTGGTATTTCAGCCGCAGCTTGGGCCGGTGGACCGCGGTAACCGCGCGGCATTCCCCGCAAAAGGAGAGCAGTTGTGTCTTGATCAGGGGTTTCCCGCATTTGGAACAAGCTGCGCCCATATTCTGCCAATCTCCTTTTCCCGTGCGGCGGCCGCCTGGCATCCCGCCGGGCAATTTCCGCCTAATAGTCTTTTTTATGATAATACAAAACAGAATGCCCGTCAATGTTTCAACCCGGCGGAACCGCCTTTATTTTTACCAAAGCCAGCCAGGATCATTCCGGCGGGAAAACCGTAAAACCCGCCCGCCGGCATTACTCCGGCGGGCGGGCCGTAAAAAGACGCGCCGCTAAACCTTGATCCGGGTCCACTTCCCTTTGGCAAACCGCACCGCCGTCATCGCCAGGCGGATACATTGGTCCACCAAAAAGCCGCCCCACACACCGATCAGCCCCAGCCCCATGGGGTAGCACATGACCCAGGCGGAAAGAGGGCGGAAAATCGCCACGCTGATCAGCCCGGCGAAAGCCACAAACCGGGTATCCCCCGCGCCGCGCAAGCAGCCGGAGTAAATAACTTGGGCAATTTGCAGAAAAACGATAAAAACCACCAGGCGGCAAATCTGCACGCCGTAATCCAAAATCTCCGTTTCGTCGCTGAACAGGCTGAACAGCTGCCTGCCGAAATTAAAGTAAATAACCGCCAGAAAAGCCGAACAGAACAGGCCGATTCGCTGGCATGCGGCGCCGTACAGCCTTGCCAAATCCGGCCGTTTCTGCCCCAAACTTTGGCCCACCAGGGTTACCGCTGCCACCGAAAGGCCGTCGCCGATGGAAAAAGAGATGGAATTGATGTTCATGCCGATCTGATGGGCCGCAAAGGCCGTTGTGCCAAGGTTGGCGACAATCAGCGCGAAGATCATGAACCCGACCCGCAAAAACAGCTGCTCCGCCAACGTGCTGCTGCCCAGGTTCGCAATGGATTTGAGGATTTGTTTGTCAAATTTAAAGTCCTTGATGCTTTCCCGGATGTTGATAAAACCGTCTGGTTTGCAGACCGAGAGAACCGACATGACGGCCGATACCACAGTGCCGATCACGGTGGCCAGGGCAGCTCCCTGTACCCCCATGGCGGGAAAACCGAGGTTTCCGCCGATCAGCAGATAGTTAAACAGGACATTGACGGCGTTGGATACCAGGTTTGTGCGCATGGCGATTTTGGTATTGCCCGCGCCCCGCTGAGCCGCGTTGATTACCATGGTCAGCACATTAAAGATCAAGCCGCCCATAATAATTTTAAAGTAGGCGGTAGAAGGTTCGATGGTATCGTCCTTGGCGCCGGAAAGCCATAAAAAATCCCGCGCAAACACCACGCATACCACGCTGATGACCACCACCAAAACAAGGGTGATCGCAAGGGAAAGGGACAGCACCTTATTGGCGTTTTCCCGGTCGTTTTCGCCTTTCCTGCGGGCCACAATGGCGGAAACCGCCACGTTTAAGGACATAAAAATAGCCAGGCCAATAAACTTGGGCTGGTTGGTAAGGCCCA
>CABQAC010000184.1 GCA_902462035.1 uncultured Eubacteriales bacterium | reverse complement strand
TTGTCTTTAAGGAATGGATTTTGGCAGTTTGCGGGGAGGAAGGAGATGTTTTTTCCCTTGCAGAGGTTCCGCTTGAACCGTTTTTAGCAGGGGTATGGCCCGGCGATCTGATGAAGGATTAACAGGGGTTCTTGACAGACGCACGAAATATGGGTACGCTATATACGGCGTGTGCCGGAATGACGGTCCAAGGCTCCTTTATGTCAAGCCCCGCAGCAATTTTGTGTTTGTTGGAACAAAAACAAATCAGCCCAAACACGAAATCAAAAGTTTGGACTGATTTATTTTTTCTATGCAGCATGTTTTTGCGGTGGACCTTAAAATATAGTGATTCGTTACCGGACGGGCATTTTAGCGCCGTTATCGATGTTTAAAAGGATCTTTTCGACGAATGAAATCGCTTTCCGCTCGTACGCTGCGGCTTCTTGAATCAGCTGCGCAAGCTTTTTCCTCGTTTCTGCTTTCGCGTAATGTTTTAATTTTTTCTCATCGTTATCATGGGTTCCCAATACGTCATTCATTTTTTTAGAGGCGCATTCACTGACCTTGCGAAAATTTTCCGCCGCCATCGTACAGTAACCGCTTACTTCCGGATAACGTTTTGCGACCTCATTTAAGTATTCCGCGGCGTACCACCGCCCTTCGCCTAACATGGTCTGGGCGTCTGCCTGGCAGATAAAACGTTCCCATAAAAGCGGCAGCGTGCTCTGTTCGCTAAATTGCCGGTCGTCCAAGGTCCAATCTGCCCAGATTTGATACGCTTGCTGGCCGCAGGTTATTTCGTTGTCAGAATCCGGCCACACGATAGGACCGCGATTCATTACCTTTAAAGCGTTAGACAAAATCGCTTTGTCGTTGACCGCAAGGTGTTCTGTTTCCCCTATGGACATCAACATCTTGGTATCTTGGTTTTCCCACCAGGAGTTGCTGACAAAATAACCATTTTCATCAAACGTGATCTCTTTGTTATATTCTGAACGGTTCTGGAAAAAATTCCATCCTTTCAGCGTATCGCCGTCGTTTTGGTAACCAGTGATGATGCAGGCTTCTGGCGGGCCAATGATTCCCAGCGCAATGACTGGCCTTCCAGCGTGGATCTCCGCTTTGATAAATTCTATAAAATCCTGCTTTTGACTTCCGGCCCGCTTTCGCAATTGATAGCTGCGCCCGGCTGCCTCGAAGGAACGCCGAAACGCTTCTGTTTCTTCTTCGTAAATATAGGTTATGTCCACATTGCCGCCGTCCCAAAACTTCTTGTTCCACCGCAAACGAAAGGCGGCGCCGCACGCTGCCATAAGATAGGCGTAACTGATGTCCTGTCCCATATAGTTCAGACAGGATTTTAGGCATGCCGGAAATGGCGTGCACGTTTCCCTTTTGTACGCCACCTTCGGAACTCCAATCAGGATACCATTTTCATCTGAATTCCGATTCATATTCTTTACAGCCTCCGCTCTAAAATTGGATGGATAAGGATTATCCAATATGGCCGGGGCATATACCCCAGAAGTAATCATCCGCCGGCCCGCCCTTGCCCGCATACTGCGAAAGTTGGTTGGAAGTATGCCTGTTTCACGTTTAAAGGCACGCGTAAATGTATCGTATTGCTCAAAACCATATTCCAACGCAATGCACAGAAGACTTTTTTCCGTATGGATCATATCAAATGCGGCGTCGTTAATTTTTCGCAATAAAATATATTTAGACAATGATATTTGCATACATTCCCGAAAGATTTTTCTGATTTGCGGGTACGAATAACCAATCGCCTGTTCCAAATCACGATGGGTTATTTTCGTTTTTATATGACTTTCTACAAAAGCGCATACTGATAATACGATAACGGAATAATCCATACCAAACCCTCTTTTTTACTTCGCGAAGTGGTATTAGTATAGCATGGCAGGGTGTCATCGGCTCGACTTTTTTGATTAAACTCTGTTTCTGTTGGATGACGGCGCCATGAACTTTATACATCCCGCGGCCGCCAATATGCGCCGACCGGCAGGCGGATTCTTCGCCGTGGGTAAAGTCTGCGAAAACACGCGCCGCCATCGTCCATTTGCGGACGTGCGGCTTGAACAAAGAGAAGCGTCTTACCAAAAGGAAGCGGTCACGCTAAGAAAAGGGGCGCAAACACGAAAAAGAGCAACGATATTTAGCCCACAGAAACGCGAAAACCGCAGAAACTACCTGTTCATGCGGCTTTAGAACGTTTATCGCGCGAAATTTACTGCCCAAATTGACAGGATATTCAACCATTTTTATCAAAATAAAGGAGACAGGAAAATGAGAATTGCGGTAACCTATGAAGATGGACAGATCTTCCAGCACTTTGGCCACACCGAATATTTTAAGGTGTACGACGTGGAAAACGGCACGGTAACCCGGAAGGCGGAAATTTGCACCAATGGCAGCGGCCATGGCGCCTTGGCGAATTTTTTGAAACAAATAAACGTCGATACCCTTCTGTGCGGCGGAATCGGCGGCGGTGCCCGCCGGGCGCTGGAGGAGGCGGGTATCGCGCTGTACGGCGGTATTTCGGGCGGAGCGGATCAGGCGGTACAGGATTTTCTGGCGGGTAAGCTGCGTTATGATCCCCAGGCCATGTGCAGCCATCATGGAGAACACCATGGGGAAGGCCGCACATGCGGCGAACATCAATGCGGAAATCATACCTGCTGATTTTTTTAGGCAAAACGGCGCGGAAACACCTTTCCGCGCCGTTTTGCCGTTGTTAGCAGCATCCAGTGCCGCCGCAGCCCTCCCCGCCCTTGCGGCTGACCCGCACTTTTTTGGGGCGGGCGTAAGCCGGGGCAAAGGCCTCGGTAGCAACGACCTGAATCGAGCAGGGGAATTTTTGCTGTAAAAGCGCCAGCGCCGATTCCGCCGCGCCCTTTAAGAACTGGGGCGGGGCGGCAGCCCGAATATTCAGGACCAGGGTGGCGTCCGCCATCATGGCGGTCATCCGCTGGTCAAATTCGCAAGATTCCTCCACGCTGACGCAACTGAGCTTGCAGTAATCCAAAGAAGAAACCACATAGGTTTTTAAATGGGCGATTTCGTACCCGCCTTTTTTTATTTCGCCTTGCAGCCACTGGGCCAGCAGCAAGGCAAATTCATTGCCGTCAAAAGCGCGATGAACGGTGATTGCTGCGGAACAATTAAGCCATCCCAGCGCGGCTTCTGCCCGGGTGTATTGCTGGTAGGAGACAGGCACAGCCCGGTCATGCGGCAAATCTTCCAAGCTGACGACACGTTCGGACCAATCCGCCATACCGTCTCCCTCCCGGGCGCTGATTTCCATCAGTTCGGCCGTAGGGTATTGTTTGGCCAGAAAGGCCCGCATTTCAGCCAACTCGTCTTCCTGGACGGTGTCGATTTTATTCAGGACGATGATATCCGCTTCCTCCAGCTGCTTGCAGAACAGGTAGTTGATGTCGTTCGAAAAGGACGCGACGCTGTCCCGGATGACCCTGCGCAGCCGCTTGGGATCCACCACCACCGACAGCGGAGACAAGGTGAACTGCCCCGGATACCCGGAACGGATGGGCTTCATCAGGGTGGCGACCAAATTGATGCAGCTGCCTACCGGTTCGGCTAAAATATAATCGGGGTAATCTTTTTGCTGCATTTCGCCCAGCTTTTTGGTAAACTGGTCCAGGTTGCAGCAAAAACAGCCGCCGGAAACCTCCAGCACGGGCAGGCCCTGGCTTTGCATGTATTTGGTGTCCACCAAGTTGCTGCCCTGGTCGTTGGTAACGACGCCAACCTTTTTTCCCTGTTCCAGCAGCAGTTTTGCCAAGGCGATAATGGAGGTGGTTTTTCCCGAACCGAGAAAACCGCCCACAATGATCAGTTTTGTTTTTTGCATGGGAGATGCTCCTTTCCGCCTTCAGGCTAAAAGAGGCGCGGGGAATTTTCCCCGCGCCCGCCCGTTTATAAATAATCTAAAATTTCCAGCAGCCGTTTGGGCGGCAGAATCGTTCCCGCCGTAATCTGTTCATCGTCCACCACGGCAATGGGCAGGCTTTCCACCTCCACAAAAGGCATGGAAGCCAGCTCCTTGGGATGGTCGATGACCACGAGTTCGTAGGTGAAATCCTTCCGCTTGGCGCCAACCTTTTCAAAGGTCTCCCGGTTTAACGCCGTGATAATGGCGCAGGCGTTGCAGGGATGGCGCTGTACAATCAGCAGGCCATGGTGCGCCACGGTTAAAGCCCCTTCTTTTGCAGCGCCTCGCGGTAGGCGGCTTTGAGCACTTCGTCATCGGGAATCAGCGAAACAAACTTGATTTGGCCGTCGATGCACAGGGTGGGTACGTTGGATACGCCCAGTTTGAGCATGAACACCACCGATTCCTTCTCCTTGATCTTATGCTCGGCAACCACCAACTTTTCGCCGAATTCGGCGGCGGAACGGTAAATAGCCTCCATGGTGTACTGGCAGGCGGCACAAGCGGCGGAATCCAAGGTGATGACGTCCAGATAGACGTGATTCGGATCGTCATAGTCCGGCAGCTCGATTTC
>CABQAC010000183.1 GCA_902462035.1 uncultured Eubacteriales bacterium | reverse complement strand
GCCTTTTTTCTCGGCCGCGGCATCGTCAAAGCCTTTGATTTCCACCACAAGGTCGGTCAGCAGGTCGCCCGCGGCGCCCATATCCTTGGTGCGCACGTTTTGCAGCATAGAGTCGGAAAAATTGGCGATTTTGGTCTGGGCCGGCGCGCCGTATTGGACCAACACCGTGGAATCGGCAATATCGATTTGGGCGGCAAAATCCCGGACCATTTTTTGCTCGGCTTCGGGCAGGTTGTTGATATCCAGGGCGCTTTCCGCTTTTTCCACCGCGGCGGCTTCGGGTTGGGCCTGCGGCTCTGTGGGAAGGACCAGTTCTGGCATTTTGGCGTCGGTCATGCTCCATCTCTCCTTCAATTGCGCTTTTATTTTCTTGCCCCCGCAACCGGGGCGGGTATGGTCTTTGGATTCTCCTTTTTACATTATACCAAATAATCGCCTTCCGGCAAGAGGAAGATTCTTTTTGCACAAAGCAGGACTGGCGCGCCATTCCTGCTATGGATCTCGCGCGGGATTTATGGTAGGATGTTAGCAAAGGCGGTGACGGAATTGGGCTTTTTGGCTGCAGTGGAAGGGTACGCGCCCCAAACAGCGCAGGAAGCGCGGGACAGGGAGCTGATTTTGCGGTGGATGGGCGCTTATCCCGGCACGGTGCTGACCCGGGAAAACCCCTGGGCGCACCTGACGGCGTCGTCGATGATCTTAAACCGTGCGGGGGACCGGGTGCTGATGGTATACCATAACCTGTACCGCGCCTGGTCTTGGACCGGCGGACACGCGGACGGGCAGGACGATCCGCTTGGCGTTGCGCTGCGGGAAGCCTGGGAGGAAACCGGGCTTGCAGGCCTTCGCCCTTTGTCGCCCGCGCCCGCATCGGTGGAAATTCTGCCGGTATGGGGCCACGAAAAACAGGGGGTATATGTCGCCTCCCACCTGCACCTGAACGTTTCCTTCCTGCTGGAGGGCGACGCGTCCGCCCCCTTAAAAAGCAACCCGGCGGAAAACAGCGGCGTTCGGTGGATATTGGCGGATGCGCTACAAAAAGAGGTATCCGAGCGCGAGATGCTGCCCGTATATCAAAAACTGGTCCGGCGGGCCGAACCTTTTTTGGGCCGCTGACGGATGGGCTTCCTGCGTTTTTGCAGGCGGAGCGCGGTTAAAATGGCAGAGCAAAACCGCTGGCGGGGATTCGGCGGCGGTTCGCACCTATAACGGAAAGGGTTGGTGAATACGATGAACAAGGAAACCAATTGTTTCGACGCCCTGGCGCTGGGGGAGATTATGCTGCGGCTTTCCCCGCCGAACAACGAGAGGATCGTTCGGGGCGACATATTTGAAAAAAGCGCGGGCGGTTCGGAGCTTAACGTCGCGTCAGGCATCTCGTTTTTGGGGCTGCGCACCGGCATTATCACCAAGCTGCCCCGCAACGAAATCGGCGCGTTCATCCGCAACCGGGTGCGGTACTGCGGAGTCAGCGACGATTACATCGCGTTCGACGACAGCGGCGAGGGGCGGCTGGGCCTTTATTATTACGAAAACGGGGCCCATCCCCGCAAACCCAGCGTGGTGTATGACCGCAAGCATTCCAGCATCAATACCCTGACGCTGGCGGAAGTGCCGGAAGAATCGTACGCGAACACGCGGCTGTTCCACACCAGCGGCATCACCTTGGCGCTGGGACAGCAGACCGAATCGGTAGCGACTGAATTGATGAAGCGCTTTCGGGCGGGCGGGGCAAAAATTTCCTTTGACGTCAACTACCGGGCAAACCTGTGGGGCGAGGCGGATGCCCGCCGCTCCATCGAGCGGGTGCTGCCCTTTGTGGATATTCTGTTCGTGTCGGAGGAAACTTCCCGCCGGATGTTTCAGAAAACGGGCGATCTTTCGGAAATCATGCGCAGCTATTGCGACGATTATGGGGTTTCGATTGTGGCGACGACCCAGCGCACCATCGTAAGCCCCAAGGTACACCATTTTACCTCCACCATCTACAGCCGGGAGGAGGGGCGGTTTTATACCGAGCCGCCTTACGAGAATATCGAGGTGGTGGACCGGATCGGCAGCGGCGACGCCTATGTGGCCGGGGTGCTGTTCGGGCTTTTGAAGTTCGGCAGCGTCCGGAAAGCGCTGGAATTCGGCAATGCGGCAAGCGCCATTAAAAACACGATATCCGGCGATTTGCCGGTTTCGGATTTTGCGGAGGTGGCCCAGATTATCAAAGAACACCAAAGCACTGGCCCGCGCAGTGAAATGAAGCGGTAAAGGATCGGACTTAAATTACAGGAGGCGTACGTGTTGAAGCGGGTTTTGGAACTGAAGGAGGATTTGCTGTCCGGCAGGTACGAAGGGGCTTTTCGCGCCCTTTATACCACGGACGGGGAGGGGGCGCGCCGCCAGGCGCTGCGGTACGCAGCGGCGGTGGATTCCTTTTGCGCGTTATTTGGGGAGGACCGGGAGGTTGTGTTGTTCAGCGCGCCCGGCCGTACCGAGGTGGGAGGCAACCATACCGACCACCAGCACGGCAAAGTGCTGGCCGCGGGGGTGAACTTGGACGTGATCGCGGTGGTCTCCCCCAACAGCAAGGACTCGATTACCATCCGGTCCGAAGGGTTTGCCCCGGATTTTGTAAAGACGGCGGATCTGGCCGTCCACCCGGAAGAATGCAACAAATCGGTATCGCTGGTGCGGGGCACCTGCGCAGGATTCCGCGACCGGGGGTACCGGTACGGCGGGTTTGACGCTTACACCATCTCCAATGTGCTAAAGGGGTCGGGGCTTTCTTCCTCCGCGGCGTTCGAGGTGCTGGTAGGCGCGATTTTAAACCACCTGTACAACGATGGTAAAATCGATCCGGTGACCATCGCGCAGAACGCGCAGTACGCGGAAAACGAGTATTTCGGCAAGCCGTGCGGCCTGATGGACCAGACGGCCTGTTCGGTGGGCGGCTTTGTGGCCATCGATTTTGAAGATACCGCTCATCCGGCGGTGGAGAAGGTTGACTTTAGCTTTGCGAAATGCGGCCATGACCTGGTGATTGTGGATACCAAAGGCAACCATTCCGACCTGACCGGCGACTACGCCGCCATCGGCGAGGAAATGCGCAGCGTCGCCCGATATTTTGGAAAGGACTACCTGCGCGCGGTGGACGAGGATGCGTTTTACGAAAAGATAGGCGAACTGCGCGGCAAAGTCAGCGACCGGGCGCTGCTGCGCGCCATCCACTTTTTTGACGACAACCGGCTGGCCGGTGAGGAAGCAGAGGCGCTGCGCCAAAATGATTTTGCCCTGTTTAAAGAACAGATTTTGCGTTCCGGCAGGTCGTCTTTTATGCATTTGCAAAATGCTTACAGTGTGCAGGATGCCGGTTCCCAGGGGATCCCATTGGCGCTGGCGGTTACCGAAAAGCTGCTGGAAGGACGCGGCGCGTGGCGGGTGCATGGCGGCGGTTTTGCGGGGACGATGCAGGCGTTCGTGCCCACAGAGCTGACCCCGGCGTACCAAAAAGCCATGGAAGCCGTTTTTGGCCCGGGTTCCTGCCATGTATTGGCCATCCGCCCAGTGGGCGCGGTGATGGTGACACCCGAATTTACAGGAAATTAACGCGAAAGGAACGATAGATATGGCGGAACTGCGGTACCATCCGTTAATCGACGATTGGGTGATGATCGCCTCCCACCGGCAGGCGCGGCCCCAAATGCCCAAGGACTGGTGTCCTTTTTGCCCCAGCTGCGGCAAAGTGCCGGACTACGACGTGCTGAAATACGACAACGACTTTCCGGCTCTTTCCCAAACGCCGCCCCCCATGGACGACGTGGCCAACGGCTTTTTTCAGGCGCGGCCCGCGTACGGGAAATGCGAGGTCATTTTATACTCCCCCGACCACACGGCCAACCTGTACGATTTGGCGGACAGCCATGTTAAAAAATTGGTGGATTTATGGTGCGAGCGGTTTGCGGATTTATCCCAAGACGAAAAGATCAAGTATGTGTTTATCTTTGAAAACCGGGGCGATGCGGTGGGCGTAACCATGCCCCATCCCCATGGGCAAATTTACGGCTACAGCTGGATGCCCAAAAAATTGGAGTTGGAACTGGGTTCCGCCAAACGGTATTACGGGGAAAAAGGCGGCTGCCTGTTCTGCGGCTTGCTGCAAAACGAGCTGGATTTTCAAAAGCGCGTCATTTTCCGCAACGAGCATTTTACGGTGTTCCTGCCCTATTTTTCGGAATATCCGTACGGCGTGTACGTATTTTCCAACGCGCACAAGCAGTATATTACGGAACTGACCGAAGCGGAGCGCTTTTCCCTGGGCCAGACGGTCAAGCAGGTATCCGGCATGTACGACAGCCTGTTCGGTTACCGGTTCCCCTACATGATGTGCATGCATAATGGCCCGGTCAACCAGCCGGAGGATACCGGCGGCTATTACCATTTCCACATCGAGTATTTTCCGCCTATGCGGGCATCGGACAAACAAAAGTTCAATGCCTCCAGCGAGACGGGGGCCTGGGCGCATTGCAATCCCACCGCGCCGGAGGAAAAGGCCGAAGAACTGCGGGAGGCTTACCGGC
>CABQAC010000182.1 GCA_902462035.1 uncultured Eubacteriales bacterium | reverse complement strand
GGTGATCGAAAATGCCGCCAAGGAGCCTCACATTGTGGACCTGGCCAACTTCCTGAACTCCATGGGCGCCGACATCCGCGGCGCAGGTACCGACGTAATTAAAATTTATGGAGTGGAGCACCTGCACGGCAACACCTATTCGATTATTCCCGATCAAATTGAAGCGGGGACCTATATGGTGGCCGCGGCGGCTACCCACGGCGACGTGCTCGTAAAAAACGTGATTCCCAAGCATTTGGATTCCGTAACCGCCAAGTTGGAGGAAATGGGCGTCACGGTAGAGGAGTTTGACGATTCGATTCGTGTGCATTGCAACGGGGAACTGAATAAGTGCAATATTAAAACCATGCCGCACCCCGGCTTTCCCACCGACATGCAGGCCCAGTTTTCGATTCTGCTCAGTATGGCCAAGGGGACAAGCATTGTCAACGAGAGCGTTTGGGACAACCGTTTCCGTTATGTGGAAGAACTGCACCGAATGGGCGCCAACGTATCGGTCGACGGCAAAATCGCGGTGTTCGAGGGCGTGGAAAAGCTGACCGGCGCGCATGTGCGTGCGACGGATTTGCGCGCCGGCGTAGCGATGATTATCGCCGGGCTGGCGGCGGAAGGCGTGACCGAAATCGAAGACATTTATCACATCGACCGCGGCTACGAAGATGTGGTAACCAAGTTTAGCAATCTGGGCGCTGATATTCGCCGCATTCAAACGGCGGAAGAACCGATCGCGAAAGCTCTTTGACTTTTTAGGCCGTTTTATCGGACTCAGTTTGACGTAAGAGGGGAAAAGGAGGCGGCGCATGGCGGCGGACCTACATTGTCATACCAGAATGTCGGATGGATCGATGGGAATCGATGAACTGGTGGGTATGGCGAAACGGGCAGGGATCGATACCATTTCCGTAACCGACCATGATACTTTTGCCGGAGCGACCCGGGCAAAAATTATTGGCGATAGGGTTGGTGTCCGCGTAATTTTAGGAATTGAGATATCCGCTTTCGACCGCTTACGGGGCCGAAAGGTACATATATTAGGATATTTATGCGACAACCCCAGCCGCCTGGAAGGGCTGTGTCATAAAACCATCCAGAACCGCAAGCGTGCAGCGTTAATCATGGTTCAAAAGGTCATGCGCCTATATCCCATCACGCCCGAGATGGTGGCCCGCCGCGCGCAGGGCAGCACCAATGTTTACCGGCAGCATATTATGCACGCGCTTATGGATGGCGGGTTTACAAACGAACTATACGGCGAAGTGTATCAGCACCTGTTCAACCCGCAAAGCGGAAAAGCCTATTATCCCATCGAGTACCCCGACGTGCGGGACGCCATCCGTCAGATTCGGGACGCGGGCGGCATTGCTGTTTTAGCCCATCCTGCGGTCTACGACAGCTACGAATTAATGGAAGAACTGGCCGCGGAAAACTTGCTGGATGGCGTGGAGGCTTTTCATTCCCGTAATAAGCCCAATGACGCCGTTGTGCTGGAAGCTTTTGCCCGCAAAAACAATCTGTTGGTTACCGGCGGAACGGATTTTCACGGGATGTATGCGCCGATGCCGCTTGCTTTGGGGCAGTGCACAACCCCAGATGAGTGGGTGGAAAAACTTTTATCCTTTAAAAAGTAGCTTTTGTGTATAACGCAGGATGGACAAACATATAAAATAACGGACGCAAAGGAGCGTTGGCCATGCAAATCGAATTTAAAACCAAGGGAACCTGTTCTTCTGCTATTACCATCGATGTGGAGGACGGCGTTGTGCGGAAAGTCCGGTTTACTGGCGGCTGCAATGGGAATTTAAAGGGCCTGAGTCGGCTGGTGGAGGGCATGAAGGCGGAAGAAGTTATCGGCAAGCTGAAGGGAACGACCTGCGGCCTGAAAAAGACCTCTTGTCCGGACCAGCTGGCCATGGCGTTGGAGCAAAGCCTGCAAAAGCAATAAAGGCGTCCTGCCCCCTTTTTCCCAGGAGGCGGAGCGGACAAGGGGGTGCGGACGATGTGCCGCTTTTTACAGGAAGATGACAGCGATATGAAAATTGCGGATTTTAGCGAGCCTGACCGCTATCCCCTGACCGAGGGGGATGGCGAATCCCGCCGGTTGTTCGCGCATAAGGACAATGGCAATGCGGACAAGGCGCGGGTGCTGGGCGCGTCCGTTGTACGGGAAATGATAACCGGCGACACCAACGCCAAATTTGGCGTTAAAGACGACGGATTGTATCCATATCAGCCGCAAATTCGTCTGCTCATGACCTTTGCGGCGGTTACCGGGCTGCAAACCGACCTTCCGGACGACGTTCTGTCCCGGACTGCGCTGAACGCTTTTTACGATACGCTGAAAAAAGCCTTCCCCGCATTTTACGAGGATATCGACGAATCGGGGGCTTTTACCTTTTTCTACTTGGCCTACCGCCGTGGGGGCGATGTGGAACGGAATATGGGCCGGGCGTTTGCCGCGTTATGCGGCGCCGATGGAGACGAAGTTTTTGCGGAATTGGGAGAAACGCTGTATTCCCAGGGGCGGATGCTGGTCAAGAAACAAGCGGAAGAAACGGATTTTCTTCCATTAAGCGAGTAAAAAAACCGGTGGGGGCCATGCGCTTCGCATGGCCCCCACCGGTTTTCATCTAAAGGGGAGGAAGGGAGAAGGAACCTACCCCCTTCCTCCAGCTGGAACCCAGCTGCTCAATTAGCAGCCGCAGCCGCAGCCATCGTTACAACCGCAGCCTTCGTTGCCGCCGGCAAAGCCGTTGCCGCCGCAGCAGCAGATCAGGAGAAGGATGATGATGATCCACCAGCAGCTGTTTCCGCCAAATAAATTGTTACACATGAGAAATTCCTCCTTTTAATGCTTTCGTCACAGTATATGGAAGGGAGCCCTCGTTGGTTACAAGTTTTTTCGACGGCTTTTTCAGGTAGGCGCCTTACCTTTCGGCCGTGTGGAACGGGGTGGAGCGTTCCCTTCTTGGTATAAGATATGCCGGCGGTAAAAAAATGTCCGAAGGATTTTTATAAATTTGAAAACGGAAGATATCGAGAGAAAATATGAGAAAACAGAAGGTATAACCGGTTAGTCATGATTTTGAATGGATTTTTGACCTTTCCTGACTTTGACGTCTTAGATCAAGCCATGTATAATATAGGCTAAAGATCAAAGAAAGTCAAAGTCAAAAAACAATTCCAAAGGGAGTGAGAAAATGCGCATGACCGATGTTGTCGCGGAATATATCATGAATATCCTAGAGAGCTGCGGCGGGCATGCGGAGATTCAGCGCAACGAGTTGGCGGAGGAGATGGGGTGTGTTCCCAGCCAAATTAATTATGTTATTACCTCCCGCTTTACGCCGGAACAGGGTTATTTGGTAGAAAGCCGTCGCGGCGGCGGCGGGTATATCCGGATTACCCGGATCCAGATGAATAAAAGCTCGGCGCTGATGCACGCGATCCATTCCATCGGGCCGACCCTGGACGGTCCTTTGGCGCGGGCAATTTTGAAGAACTTGGCGGACGGCGGCGTGATCAGCCGGGAAGCGGCAATGTTGATTGCCACCGCGCTTTCGGACAATGCCTATCAGGCGGTGGACCCGTCAAAACGGGACGCATTGCGGGCTGCCATCTTTAAAAACATGCTGATTACACTGGTGTAAAGCAGCAGGAACCCCAAAAGGCTGCCAGCCGCATACCGGCGTGTTTTCCAATTCATTCAGGAGAGAAAAAACGGCGCTGCCCAGACCGGACCGCGCCCGTGAAAGGTAGGAGATTAGGATGCTTTGTCAGTCTTGTCAAAAAAGAACGGCGACGACCCACATTAAAAGAATTATCAACGGAGAGCTGACCGAGCAGCACCTGTGCCCCGAATGCGCGGCAAAGATGGGATACGGCAGTATTTTCGGCGGTATGGGCTTAAATTTAGGCGATTTGATCGGCAGTTTTTTGGGCGAACAGTCGTCGGCCAATTCTATGCCGGCAGAAACGCGGTGCAAATGCTGTGGGTCCACTTTTTCGGACATTGCCCGGAGCGGCAAGGTGGGCTGCGCCGAGTGCTACCAGACTTTCCGCGACCGGCTGATGCCTTCAATCCAGAGGATTCACGGCAATACCCGCCATGTGGGCAAGGTGCCCGCCACGGCCAGCGTCAAGGCACAGTTGACGGCAAAGCTGGAGAAAGCGCGGGAGGATTTGACCCAGGCTATCGAAGCGCAAGAATTTGAGCGGGCGGCCCAGCTGCGGGATGCCATCCGCGAATTGGAAGGACAGGTGAAGGATCATGAGTAAATGGTACCAGCAAACAGGGCCCGAGCCCGATGCGGTATTCAGTACCCGCATCCGTCTGGCGCGAAACCTGCGGGGCTACCCCTTCCCCTGTAAAATGACGCCCGAACAAATGGCGGAGGTTACGGCCTATATCCGCGATACGGTGCTGCAAAGCAATTCTGTTTTGGCCAAGGAGTTCGTTTACCTGGATATGGCGAAGCTGAGCAAGATACAAGCGGTATCGCTGGTGGAACGCCACCTGGTCAGCCCGGAGTTTATTTCCGAGCGGCAGGGCAGGGGCCTGCTCATTACCAAGGATGAATCGATCAGC
>CABQAC010000181.1 GCA_902462035.1 uncultured Eubacteriales bacterium | reverse complement strand
TGGGGCCCCACCGGAGGTGAGAACGAAAAGTACCATCCATTTAAAAGAAACCCTAGAAAATGGCGCGGCGAAAACACAGGTGAATTATAATCACATGTCAGCGGGTGGAGCAGGGAACAGTCGATCTCATTGGCCGGCGCTGGGATACCCACTTACCAACTGGTGTAAGGAGAAATCCCTAATTTTATTGGGTGAAATTATTTTATATGAAATGAAATCAATAAATATATTTTAAAAGAATTATAATTTTCTCAATTAGATTTCCCTTTCAGATTTATTCATATCTGTATAAAACACTTCATATTTGTCAGAGATTACTCAAATATGTATGATTTTAAAAAATGTAAATTTTTTGTGAATAAAAAATCAGCGCAACTTCAAGCATCCACTAAAAAAGGAGAGACAAAAGTCTCTCCTTTTTTATGGTTTTACATGCCCAATAACTCTGGTACCGCCTTACACAGCTGGCCGGCCGCCGCGTCGGACGCGGCCCTGTTTTCGCCCTTGACCGAAAGGTAGGCCTTCATTTTCGGCTCGGTGCCCGAAGGGCGCACGATCAGTTTGGCCCCGCTGTCCATGCGGTATTCCAGCACATCCGACTGGGGCAGGTCAATTTTGGCGGTCTTTCCGTCCTCCCACCGCACGGAGGACAGGTAGTCGGACCAACCGCATACCCGCGCGCCCGCGATCTGCCGGGGCGCATTGTCCCGCAGCCCCTGCATCATCGCCTTCATCCGCGCCATGCCGCCGGCGCCTTCAAAAGAAAAGCTCAAAAGCCGGTTTTGGTAGTAACCGTGTTTTTGGTATAACGCTTCCATCACGTCGCACAGCGTTTTGCCCTGTTTTTTGTAATAACGCGCCATCTCGCAGATGAGCATGGAAGCGACCACCGCGTCCTTGTCCCGCACATAGCCCCCGGATAGGTAACCGTAGCTTTCCTCAAAACCGAAGATATACCGGCTCTCCTGGCCCTTTTGCTCCAAAAAGCCGATCTGCTCGCCAATGAATTTAAAACCGGTCAGCACGTTTTTCAGCGCCACGCCGTATTCTGCCGCCACCCGCTCGGCCATGTCGGTGGTGACGATGGTTTTGACCGCAATGGGGCTTTGGGGCATGGTACCCGCTTGCAGCCTGCCCCGGGCAATATAATCCAGGAGCAGCACCCCCACCTCGTTGCCGCTGAGCAGCCGGTATTCCCCGCCCTGGCGTACCGCGATGCCCACCCGGTCACAGTCCGGGTCGGTGGCAAGCAGCAGGTCGGGCCGCGCCGTTTCGCACAGCGCCAGGCCCCGCTCCAGCGCTTCGCGGATTTCGGGGTTGGGGTACGGGCAGGTGGGAAAATTGCCGTCCGGCTCCGCCTGCTCGGGCACCAGCGTAAGGTCGGTTACGCCGGTCATCTTTAGAATACGGGTCACGCACATCCGGCCCGCGCCGTTCAAGGGGGTATACACCACCTTCAGCGCGCCGTCCGCTTCGGGCCGGACCCGCTGGCTGTACACCGCCTGTAAAAAATCGTCCACCACGCTGTTCGGAATGTCCTCGAGCAGCCCCGCCGCGCGGGCGTCCGCTTCCGGCATGGCCCGCACATCATCGAACAGGTCAATTTTTCCAATCTCCGCCAATATCCGGTCCGCTGCCTCCAGCGTGATTTGGCAGCCGTCGGCCCCATACACCTTATACCCGTTGTATTTGGCCGGGTTGTGACTAGCAGTCACACAAATACCGGCGTCGCAGCCCAGCCGCCGCACCGCGTAGGACAAAGACGGGGTCGGCATCAGCTGCGGGTACAGCATGGCCTTAATGCCGTTTGCCGCCAGCACGCACGCCGCGCGCTTGGCAAACAGATCGGATTTTATCCGGCTGTCGTAAGCGATAGCCACCGATTTGCCGCCGCTCTTTTTCAAGTCGCACGCAAGGCCTTGGGTCGCTTGGCCGACGGTATAAATGTTCATCCGGTTGGTGCCCGCGCCGATCACCCCGCGCAGCCCGCCGGTTCCGAATTCCAGCGCGCGGTAAAACCGGTCCTCGATTTGCCCGTCGTCCCCCGCGATCTCCTTTAGCTCCTCGGTCAAATCCCGGTCCTCCCCCGCGCGCGCAAGCCAGCGGCGGTATAACGATTCCATCTGCTTTTCCATAATAACCGACTTCCTTTCTTTGCTGCCTTATTTTAAAACGTCAATCCACTCCTGCGGAAACGAATATTCGCTCCTATTCTCGTCCAAAAGCAGCCGGATCATACGGCCCGGCCCCATTGCCTTTGCCTTCCTCCGGCGCCGCCGCATCGCCATAAAAGCGTTCGCGGCTATTATAACAGAAAACATGCGCTTTTCGTTCCAATTTGCAATATTTTACATGGCCGTCTCTTTTCCGGGGCAACCTAATGCAGCCGGTCCTGCCCCTTTGACCGGCGGAAAGGAGGCGCGCCATGATAATCCGCCGCGTTTTTTACGAACCCGCCGCCCTCGGTTACCCCCTGGGCGCATCCCTGCGCAAACGGTACGGGGAGCTGCCCTGGACCGCAATCGAATCCCACAACAACATTCCCGCCCTGCGGGCCGAGCCAAACGAAGCCTTTGGCAAGCTCAAGCAGAACCTGATTATCGGGGTGCGCAAAACCCACCGGTACGTGGAAAATCATAAGATATCCGATTTTTTGGTCCCTTACACCTCCTCCGGGTGCGGGGCCATGTGCCTGTATTGCTACCTGGTGTGCAACTATAACACCTGCTCTTACCTGCGGGTCTTCGTCAACCGGGAGGACATGATGGACCGGCTGGTCCGTCATTCCCTGCGCGCCGGGCGCAGCATGGTGTACGAGGTTGGCAGCAACAGCGACCTGATTTTAGAGAACACGGTCACCCGCAATCTGCCGTGGACCATCGAAGAATTCGCCCGCCGGGGCAAAGGGAAGATCACCTTTCCCACTAAATTCGCGGATGTGGCGCCCCTGCTGGCGCTTCGCCACCAGGGCAAAACCATTTTCCGCATGAGCGTCAACCCCGATCCGGTCATCCGCGGTACAGAATTCGGCACAGCCCCCCTGGCGGACCGGATTTCCGCCGTCAATCAAATGGCGGGGGCCGGGTACCCGGTTGGCCTATTGATCGCGCCGGTCATTTTTGCCGCGGGCTGGCGGGAACAGTACCTGGCGCTCCTTGACCAGCTGCAGTCGTCGCTGTCCCCCGCGGTGCGGAAAAACGCCACCTTCGAGGTGATTTTCATGACCTACAGTTACATTCACAGGGCCATCAACCAAGCGGCCTTTCCCAACGCCGTGGATTTATTCGATCCGGCGGCCATGACCGGCAGGGGCAGGGGCAAGTATTGGTACCGCGCCGCCCTTCGGCAGGAAGGCGAAGTTTTTTTCCGCCGGGAGCTTTCCCGCCGGTTCCCGGACGCGAACCTGGTTTATGTGGTATAGCGGCCCGGCGCCGGTTTGCCTTTTTAAGGCCGCCGCCCTTTTCCGCGCGGCCCCTTTACCTGTTTTTAACTTGCGTTTCATGCAAAGGCCCAAGGACGCTGGGAGCCCTTGGGCCGCTTTACATGGATTTAACATAAATTTAACGGTTTTGCGCACGCAGCGGGACGGGCCCGCAGCTATAATACGTGTTGTAAGACAAAGAAATAAAACCGACAACAGGAGGTCAATTGTTATGAAAAAGATTGTGACCATCGCGCTTTCGGCCGTATTGGCCCTGAGCCTTGCGGCGTGCAGCAACGGCGGCGCTTCGTCTACCGCGCCGGTCAATTCCGACAAGCCCAGTTCCTCGCAGACCGGCAGCGAACCCGGCAAAAAGCTGACCGGCAGCATCACCGCTTCCGGTTCCTCCGCCCTGCTGCCCCTTGCCAAGGACGCGGCCGAAGCCTTCAAAGCGATTTATCCCGACGTATCCATCACCTTAAACGCCGGCGGTTCCGGCACCGGCCTGAAGCAGGTTTCGGACGGTTCGGTGGATATCGGCAATTCGGACGTGGAAGCCGAAAGCAAGCTGGACGCCGACAAGGCAAAGGAACTGGTGGACCATAAGGTCTGCGTCATCACCATGGCGCCGGTCATCAACAAAGAATTGGCCAGCAGCGTCAAGAGCCTTTCGAAGCAGCAGCTGATCGATATCTTTACCGCTAAGATTACCAACTGGAAAGACGTGGGCGGCCCCGACGAACCCATCGTGCTGGTTTCCCGGCCCACCACTTCCGGCACCCGCGCGCTGTTTAAGCAGTACGCGCTGGACAACAACGAAGAAGCCTCCAACGCGGCGCTGGAAACCGATGATTCCGGCACCCTGATGCAGAGCGTGGCCGACAACAAGGGCGCCATCGGTTATGTGGCCCTGTCTTACCTGATCAACAACGATAAGGTCGCTACCGTGGCCATCGACGGCGTGGAGCCTTCCCTGGAAAATACCTATAACGGCACGTACCCGGTTTGGGGATATGAGCACATGTACACCAAGGGCGAACCCAACGAAACCATCAAGGCTTTCCTCGACTACATCATGTCGGACGAATATGGCTCCAAACTGGAGGGGCAAGGCTACTGCGTCACCTCCAAAATGACGGTTGGCTCCACTCACACTTTTTATATCT
>CABQAC010000180.1 GCA_902462035.1 uncultured Eubacteriales bacterium | reverse complement strand
CTCCATCCGGGAAGTGGTTTCCGCGCCCATCGGGGGGCTGACCAGCGCCGCGCAGCCGGTGCTGGGCTATAACTACGGCGCCAGGGAGTACGCCCGGGTGCGCTCCGGCATCAAAATTATGTCGCTTCTGGTGGTGGGGTATACCGCGGTGGTATGGCTGCTGCTGATGCTGTTCCCCAGCGTGTTCATCCGGGTGTTTAACAACGACGAAGCGTTGGTCGCAGCGGCCGTCCCCTCCATGTTCATTTACTTTTTCGGCTTTTTTATGATGTCGCTGCAAATGGCGGGGCAAACTGCGGCCCTGGCCCTGGGCAAATCGCGGCAGGCAATCTTTTTCTCGCTGCTGCGCAAGGCGGTCATCGTCATACCCTTAACCATGGTTCTGCCCCGTGTGTTCGGCCTGGGGGTGAACGGGGTATTTTTGGCCGAACCGATTTCCAACTTTGTGGGCGGCGCGGCCTGCTACCTGACCATGTTATTGACCATCTGGCGGGAATTGGGCCGCGGCGCGGAACCGCCCCTGGATTTGGAAGCGGAAAAATCCGTTGTAACTTCTGGAAAAGAACATTAATAACTTTGGCTTATGCTAGGTTATAAGGGACCAAAACAAAAGGGAGGTGGAAGAATGCGGACACGCCGGGCGTTCTTCTGCCTCCTGGTGCTTTTATGTTCTCTGCTCTTTACCGGCTGCGACGAAAGCGGGCTTTCGTCGCTTTCGTCCCGGCAGACGGCCGCGGTGCCGCCGGCCTGCGCGTCAGACCCGCCGCCTGTGTCAAGCTCCGGCGTGGCCGCCGTCTCCCAAATACCGCTTGCGGGCTCGCCTTTCCCGGCGGTGCAGACCCGTTTTGGGTTCCAGTCGCTGCAAACGGATTTGCAGCGGACTTGTTACGAAAAAATGGAACAGGCCGCGTACCGCGTTTCCAGCCGGAAAGGGGAATCCGGCTACGCGGTCGATCGGTTCTCTGTATACGGCGAACTGCCGGAAGCGGAAATCCGCTTGGTGCTGGCCGCGTTTGCAGAGGACCACCCCGAAATTTTCTGGCTCCAGGGTTCCTTTTCCTACACCCACGCTTTTGGCCGGACCGTATTGGACCTGACCTCTCTCTTTTCGCCAGAGGAATGCCTTTCGATGCAGGCGGAAATGAACCGTGCGGTTGAGCGGCTGTTTGGCGGCATTACGCTTCAGATGGACGGTTTTGAGCGGGAGCTTTATTTGCACGACGCCTTGCTTGCCAATTGCGAATACGCTGACAGGGAACTGGATTCGGAAAACGCGGGAGAAGGGGAGTACCCCTTGATTTATACCGCATACGGCGCGCTCGTGAACGGCCGGGCGGTCTGCGAGGGATATGCCGGCGCCATGCGGCTGCTGCTGCGCGGCGCGGGCATCCCAGTTCGGAAGGTCAGCGGGCGGTCGGAAGGGGAACTACATGCCTGGAACGCCGTGCAGCTCGGCGGAGAATGGTATCATTTGGATCCCACCTGGAACGACACGGAATACGGAACGGTTTACCAGTATTTCAACCTGAGCGACCAGCAGATTTTGCAGGACCACACCATCAGCCCGGATTACCGGGGACTGACCGAAGAGGAGCTGTGCGGCAAAGCGGATACGCCGCCCGCCTCGTTTAATCTTTCGCTGCCCGCCTGTACGGGGGAAAGCCAAAATTATTTCATCCGCCGGGGGATCCTGATCACCGGGATGGACGCTTCTTCGGATCAAGCGGTGGTGGCGCAGATCGTGGAAAAGATCCAAAGGGGGGAAACCGTTCTTTGTTTTCGGGCCGGCGATTCCATGGACTATGGCAAAACCATGGATATGATGCTCCGTCAACAGCCCTATAAATTGCTTTACTATTTAAAGCAGGCCAACCGCGAACTCCCGCCGCCCCTGCGGAAGGACTTGGATCAGGTGCGTTACCTGGAATTCGAAAACCATCGGAGCGTGCTTGTTTATTGAAACGCGAAAAATATAAATCGTATCAATTTATGATATAAAAAATATGCTCTATGCCGCGCCCTGCAAGGGAAAGCTGCGCGCGAACGGCTTGGTGTGAAAGGATGCGCTTTATCATGATCGATCAACCCAAAATTGAAGCAGCCGTCCGGATGATTCTGGAAGCGGTGGGCGAAGACCCTGGCCGGGAAGGATTGCGGGAGACCCCTCAGCGGGTGGCGCGCATGTATGCGGAGATTTTTTCCGGCTTAACGGCATCCCCCGAGGACCACCTGAAGCTGTTCAGCGAACCGTCCCAAAGCGACGAAATGGTCATTGTGCGGGACATCCCCTTGTATTCGGTATGCGAGCACCATCTGCTGCCCTTTATCGGCAAAGCCCACATCGCGTATATCCCCAAAAACGGCAAGATTATCGGCTTATCCAAATTTGCCCGCATTGTGGATACCTTTGCCCGCCGGCCCCAAGTGCAGGAACGGCTGACTTCCCAGGTGGCGGATTTTTTGTACGAGAACCTTCAGCCTTATGGCGTGGCCGTCCTGATCGAGGCGGAGCATTTGTGCATGACCATTCGTGGCGCGCGGGCCGCGGGCGCCAAGACCCGGACTTCCGCGCTGCGGGGCATTATGCGAAGCGACGCCAGAAGCCGGGCGGAGGTTATGGCGCTGCTGACCGGCGGCGGGCAATAAAGGGAGGATACGAGCATGGAACGCATATTTCAGGCAAGGAACTACCGTCTTCCCTTGGGGGCGCACACTTATATTATGGGTATCTTAAATGTTACGCCAGATTCCTTTTCTGACGGCGGACAATGGACGGACCCGGACCGTGCGGTGGAGCATGCCCGGCAAATGGTGGCGGAAGGGGCCGAAATTCTTGATTTGGGCGGACAGTCCACCCGCCCGGGCTTTCAGCCCGTCCCGCCCGAGGAAGAACTGCGCCGTGTTGCGCCGGTGCTGGAGGCTCTTCGCGGCGAATTCGACCTGCCCTTATCGGTGGACACTTTTTATCCCGAAGTAGCGCGGGAGGCCGCCCGCCTGGGCGCCGATATCCTGAACGACGTTACCGGGCTGGACAATCCCGGCATGGTCCGGGCTGCGGCGGAATACGGCTGCGGCGTGGTGGTCATGCACCACGACCCTCTTATCACCGGGGACCTGCCCGGCGAAATCCGCGCCTTTTTTAAGGAACGCATCGACCGGGCGGTCCGGGGCGGCATCGCGCCCGAAGCGGTTTGCTTGGATGTGGGTATCGGTTTTTCCAAATCCTTCGAGCAAAATCTGCTGGCAATCCGGCAGCTTGCCAAAACAGGTGTGGACGGCCACGCCATGCTGATGGGGGCGTCCCGTAAGCGGTTCATCGGCCAAATATGCGCCCAGCCGGAGGCCCGGGAACGGGTGGCCGGCACGGTGGCCGCCCATGTGCTGTCCATCGCCGGCGGAGCAGACATTCTGCGTGTCCACGACGTGGCCCAGGCGGTCCAATCCGCCCGGGTGGCGGACGCTATTGTGCGGCCTCTTTGAAACGGAAAGGGGGATTCAAAATGGAACGAACCGACAAGATTCATATCCGCGGGCTGCGGGTATACGGCTACCATGGGGTCAACGATTACGAAAAACGGAAAGGCCAGCCCTTTGAATTGGATATTACCCTTTTTCTCGCGCTGCAAAAACCCTGCCAAACCGATGACGTGGCCGATACCCTCAGCTATTCCGACGCGTGCAAAACCGTCCTCCGGGTGATGGGGGAGGCAAAGTACGACCTGCTGGAGCGGGCCGCCTACCGGGTGGCGGAACAGCTTTTCCAGGAATATTCCGCTTTGCGTGCGGTCAATGTGCTGCTCAAAAAGCCGCGCGCGCCCATCGGGGCGGATTTTCAGGACGTGGCCGTCGAATTGTACCGGGAAAGGACGGATTGCTGTGGCTGAAGCGGTGGTAGGCTTGGGCGGCAATCTGGGCGACCGGCCGGGCAACCTGAACAAAGCGGTGGAGTCGCTGGGCCGGCTGTCTGGCACGCGGGTGCTGGCGGTTTCCCCGTTTTACGAAACGGCGCCCTTTGGCGTGCCGGATGAACAGCCCGATTACCTGAATTGCTGTGTCCGGCTGGAGACCGGCCTTTCCCCGCACGCGTTGCTGGGAGCCTGCCTGGGGATAGAAGCCGCGCTCGGCAGGACCCGGCCCGGGGAAAAGAGCGCCCGGTGTATCGATATCGATTTATTGCTGTACGAGGGGCAAGCCTTGTGTACCGCGGAACTGACCCTTCCGCACCCCCGCATGCTGGAACGCGGGTTTGTACTGGTCCCGCTTTCCGACTTGTTTGCGGGCCAAAACGCGTTGGGACTCGATTTTTCACAGGAATTTAAAAGTGTCGAAAAATCCGGCGTAAAGCCCTATCCGGGCAAATCGATTTAACTAGGAAAGGGCCTCTGACAGGTCGGTGTTTTGCATTTGCAAGCGGTTGTAGCCCGCTGGTAAAAAAAATTAGTATTTTCTAAAAAAAGTAGTTGACAACAGGGAGCAGATTTGATATTATAGTCAAGCGCCCTAAACGAGGGTAGCGATCGGCGTCGAAGGAAGTCGCGCAGGAAGGCGAATCGGCGGCGGGAACGGACCTTGAAAATTAAACAACGCAGAGAAGGAAAGAAT
>CABQAC010000179.1 GCA_902462035.1 uncultured Eubacteriales bacterium | reverse complement strand
TAATTTCCGCCCCTGGCAGCAAGGTAAAGTTTTCCCGGATTTTAGCCAGCACGCCGCAAAGCCGCCGCGCCCCCAGCAGCACCGGGGTCCCGCCGCCAAAGTATACCGAATCCACCGGCCGGTCTTCCTTTTTTGACCAGCGGACAACAGCACGCCCCAGCCCTGCCGCGTATTCCTCCATTCTGCTTTCGTCCCCCCGAAGGGAATAAAAATCGCAATAGGGGCATTTTCCATCGCAAAAGGGGATGTGCAGGTAAATCCCTATTGTCTCTAAAGCCTTCACAGCTTCTCCTGTCCGGCGGTCACTCATCCAGCTTGAGCACCGCCATAAACGCGTCCTGGGGCACCTCGACGCTGCCCAGCTGGCGCATCCGCTTTTTGCCTTCCTTTTGTTTTTCCAGCAGCTTCTTTTTACGGGTGATATCGCCGCCGTAGCATTTGGCCAGCACGTCCTTGCGCAGCGCCTTGACCGTCTCCCGCGCGATGATTTTACCGCCGATGCAGGCTTGGATGGGAACCTCGAACAGCTGGCGCGGAATATGGTCCTTCAGCTTTTCCGCCATCCGGCGTGCCCTGGAATAAGCCTTTTCCGCGTGGACGATGAAGGACAGCGCGTCCACCACTTCGCCGTTGAGCATGATATCCAGCTTGACCAAATCCGATTTCACGTAGCCGGTCAGCTCGTAATCAAAAGACGCATACCCCTTGGTGCGGGATTTCAGCGCATCAAAAAAGTCGTATACGATCTCGTTGAGCGGCAGTTCGTAATGCAGGTCCACCCGGTCGGTGTCCAAATACTTCATATCGCGAAACACGCCCCGGCGCTCCTGGCACAATTCCATAATATTGCCCACGTATTCGCTCGGCGAGAAGATATGCGCGTTGGTCATGGGTTCCTCCGCCTCCCGGATCACGGCGGGATCGGGGTAATTGGTCGGGTTATCGATAAACAGCACCTGGCCGTCTGTTTTGGTGATGCGGTAAATGACGCTGGGCGCGGTGGTAATCAAATCCAGGTTGTATTCCCGCTCCAGCCGCTCCTGGATGATTTCCATATGCAGCAAGCCCAAAAAGCCGCAGCGAAAACCAAAGCCCAGGGCAATGGAGGTCTCCGGCTCAAAGGAAAGGGAGGCGTCGTTAAGCTGCAGTTTTTCCAGCGCCTCCTGCAAATCGGCGTAATGGGCGCCGTCCGCCGGGTAAATACCGCAGAACACCATGGGATTAACCTTGCGGTACCCGGGCAGCGGCTTTTCGGCGGGATGGTCCGCCCGGGTCACGGTATCGCCCACCATCGCCTCGCTTATGGTCTTGATGGACGCCGCGATATACCCCACCTCGCCGGCGCAAAGCGCCGCGGCAGGCTCCAGCGCGGTGGCGCGCAGGTAGCCGCATTCCACCACCGTAAACCGGGAACCGGTGGCCATCATTTTAATCTCGTCCCCCGGATGAACGCTGCCTTCCTTAAGACGGACATAAACAATCACGCCCTTGTAGGCGTCGTAATAGGAGTCAAAAATCAGCGCCTGCAGCGGCGCGTCCGGGTCGCCCTGGGGGGCGGGGATATCTGCCACAATACGTTCCATTACCGCTTCGATGTTGATGCCCGCCTTGGCGGAAACCCGGGGCGCATCCATAGCGGGAATGCCGATAACGTCCTCGATCTCGTTGCAAACCCGGTCCGGCTCGGCGCTGGGCAGGTCGATTTTGTTAACAACAGGAACAATTTCCAGCCCCGCATCCACCGCCAAATAGGTATTGGCCAGCGTTTGCGCCTCGATGCCCTGGGAGGCGTCCACCACAAGCACCGCTCCCTCGCACGCCGCCAGGGAACGGGAGACTTCGTAATTAAAGTCCACATGGCCGGGCGTGTCGATCAGGTTGAACACATAATCCAGCCCATCGGACGCGCGGTACACCAAAGTGACCGCGTGGGCTTTAATGGTAATGCCGCGTTCCCGTTCCAAATCCATATTGTCCAAAAGCTGGTCCGACATATCCCGCAGCGCCACCGACTGGGTCTTCTCCAGGATCCGGTCCGCCAGGGTGGATTTGCCATGGTCGATATGGGCGATAATACTGAAATTCCGAATTCTTTCCTGCGGTATTTCCACAGAGCTTTCGCTCCTTCCGTCTCGTTTGCGCTGAATGGTAACACCGGCAACCCGGCTTTCCCACGCATGTTTTAAGTTATTATACCATATCCGTACGGCGGCTGTCATCCAATTTCGCCAGCCGGAACCAAAAAGACGGGCGCCACCCAAAAAAACAGGTGAACGCCCGTCGCGCCGGCATGGAAATCAGTAGCGGTAACGCCCGCTGTTTTTGCGGTAATACTTGTCGTCCAGCAGCCGTTTGCGGCCAGGATGGCTGCGGCGTTTGGCGTAGGCGCGCCCGCTGGATTTGGTGCCGCCCTTGGTGTTGCGGTTGCCGAAGGCCACTACCAGCACAATCCCTATGGCCACGGCGATGCAGACCCAGGCGGCAATGCCGTAAATCAACTGGCGTGTGCTGTTTGGGTTCTCATCGGTTCCCCCCACAATGGGAACCGCCGAAGTAATGGCGTCCGCCGAAACATCCGGCAGCACCCGCGAGGAGGTTTCCGGTTCTGCGGACGACACATTCCCCGGTTCCGATACGGCCGAACTGGAAGAGACCGGCGGCACAACCGACGTAACAGGCGCCTGGACCGGCTTGTCCGGCGGTTTGGATACCGCGGCGCTGGAAGACGCGGGTTTTGAAACCGCCGGCGGGGCGGAGGATTCCTCCGGCTCCGGCGGAACCGGCTGGGAGGTCGCAACAGGGGGATTCGAGGACGCCACCGGCGGGTTGGAAGACACCGGTCCGGATGAAACCGGCGGCGCGGAAGAGGATGGCGGCGGCGCCGATGTAACGACAGTTACCGCGCTGTCGGATGACTCCGCCGGCTCCGCAAAGCAAAAGGGCGCCGGCAAAAGCAGCACAAGGGCCGCCGCTGCCGCAATGAGCAGCCGCTTCACGGCATCCACCCTCCCCTCGCAGGTTCCGGCGCGCGCTTGTCCGCGTATAGCGCGGGAAAAACCAGTTTGAAAAAACTTTTTTTCAAACGTTTCATGATTCTACTCCTAACATCTATGTAAAATGGATTCATCAAGTGGTACCTTTTACAATAATTATACCAATCATTCGTTTATTTGCAACAATTAGCCTCCGTTTCTAGTGACTTTTGATAATTTATTTACATTTTATTTGTTTTTATACCATTTTGTCCCTTTTGAATAGAGATCTGTCCGCCCATCCCGGCTAAAACAGCTGGGCCGTTTACCAGTCCAGCCATCCGTCGGTTATGGAAATTACGCGCTGCATCACGTCCTGCAGGTAATGGTTCGCCTTCTCGTTGTTTTGGAAGCCGATTTTGCGGGTATTGTATTCCGCCGCCGTCATGCCGAGGAAAACGGCGGTAATGGCCGCCAGGGTTAAAAACATCACATACAGCCTGCGAAATCCGGCATGCTTAATCGCATTTTTCTTTTTGCTTTTGGGTTCCTGTTTCATATGCTTTGCGCGCATGGTATCCGCCTTCCTTTTTTCGTCCTGCTTTTTTACTTCTTTCCGGTTATTGCTTTAGGCTATTGAGCACGTCGATCAGCGAATCGGCGAACAGTTCCGCGGAATAGGCGACCTCCTCGGCCGTGTTGGCGTCGGTGCCGAATTCCACCAGCAGCGAGCCGTGGGTCAGGTGCTGGTTATACCGAATGTTCCAGGTATACAGCGGGCGGGCCAAACCGCTGTACTTGGTCGCGATACTCTGCTGCAGCCGCAGCCCAAACCGCATATTGATCTCCCATTCCGGGTATCCGATATTGCCCAAATCGTCGCACCCGCTGACGATCATAATCTGGGCGGCTTTTTTTCCATTGATGGTGACGGTGGGCTTCAGCTTGGTGCCGTCCGCCTGGGTCAGGGAATCGCGGTGGACGTCCAGCACCACTTGGATAGAGGGATACTGCTTTAAATATTTTTCGGTGGTCTGCATACTGCGCGTATAGGCGCCGTTGTACGCCGGGTCATCATGGAAGGTGGTATCGTGGATGGTGGAAATGCCGGCGGCGTTCAGCTTTTCGGTCAATTTATTTCCCACGCCCACCACGCTGTGGCTGGCGTCCTTGGTGCGGGGATCAAAGCTTTTCGAATAGGTGCCGGTAAAGGAGTCCATGTACGCTTCGGAGGTGTGGGTGTGTACAATCAGCACCTGGGGGGCGGTGGTATCCTTTATATGGACGTCCGGCTCTTTCGCAAGGTATTCGTCGATGTTGATCGTGTGGTTTTGCAGTTTGCTCAGCACCTCCACCACGCCGCTTTTCACATTGCCGTTTCCGCCGATCTTTATTTCCCGCACCGGGAGTTCGCCCTCGGCCGGCTGGGCGGAGCTGGCCTGCGGCTGGGACACGACGCTTCCTTGGGAAACAGCGTCGCTTTCCGCGGGCGGTATTGGGGAGGATACGCTGGAATCCGTTCCGCCGGAAATCATTCCGCCGGAATTCGTTTCATTCGGGAAGGGAGACGCCCAGTTTTTTCCGTCCTCCTCCAGCAGATGCCTTCCGCCTTCGGGCATAATCATGCCGGCCGAAAGGATGGCCGCCCCCGGTACCATCGGCAGCAG
>CABQAC010000178.1 GCA_902462035.1 uncultured Eubacteriales bacterium | reverse complement strand
CGTTGGTCACGGCGGAGGAAATTGAGCGCGCTGTTTGGGACGCGGTCCATTACGGCGCGTCCGCGCTGGCGGTCCGGGTCAAGGATACCATCAAGCAGGCCGGTCCCGACGGGATTGTTCGCCAAACGCCGGACCGCAGCGCTTTATGGGCGGTACAGACGCCGCAGGTATTCCAAAAGGACCGGTATCTAAAGGCGTTGTCGGAAGCGGCCGGGCAGGGCGCGGATTATACCGACGACTGTCAGCTGTTGGAGCGCACGGGCAACCCGGTGCATATGGTGGAGGGGAGCTATTCCAACATTAAAATTACGACGCGGGAGGATTTGGCCGTGGCGGCGGCCATTCTGCGCGAACGGGGGGAGGCAAAGCAGATGCGGATTGGGCACGGATACGACGTACACCGGCTGACCGCGGAACGCAAGCTGATTTTAGGCGGGGTGGAAATCCCTTATCCGCTGGGGCTGCTGGGCCATTCGGATGCCGATGTACTGGCGCACGCTGTCAGTGACGCGTTGCTGGGGGCCGCCGGGCTGGGCGATATCGGCCTGCTGTTTCCAGACAGCGACGACCGTTTTCAGGGAGCCGACAGCATTGGGCTGCTCCGGCAGGTTGCGGATGTGCTGCGGGAACATGGCTTTACCATCTGCAATATTGACGCTACCATCATCGCGCAGGCGCCGAAGCTGCGCCCTTATATCTTCGCGATGCGCGAACGCCTTGCCGCAGCATGCGGAATGGCCTTGGAGCAAGTCAGCGTCAAGGCGACCACCGAGGAAGGCCTCGGCTTTACCGGGCGCAAGGAAGGAATCGCCGCCCACGCGGTCTGCCTGATCGAAGGTTCCGCCGCAAATTAAATCCCCAAAAGCGGAATGACAAAAGCCGCCGCGCTGCATATGATACTATGTGCGATAGTATAACAGCGAGGTGATTCATATGAGCAAGACGCTGATTCTTGTCAGCTCTATCACATATGCCATGAAAGGGAAAGAAATCTTGTCGCGGCGCGGATTTAAAGCATATATCGAACGACTGCCCCGTGGGTTGCAGAATTCCGGCTGTGGGTATTGCATCTATGTCGACGGCGATGTAGATGCGGCGGAGCGTATCCTGAAGGCTTCCGGCGTCCGTGTGAACGGGAGGTACGAAAGGAAGGCGGAAGATGATCTATCTTGACAACGCCGCAACCACTTTTCCCAAACCGGACACGGTCAAAAAGGCGGTCCTGCAGGCGTTGAACCGGTATGGCGCCAACCCCGGGCGCAGTGGCCACGAGATGTCGATGCAGACTTCACAAATGGTATTTTCCGTACGGCAGCAGGCCGCCCGTTTTTTTGGCCTGGCCCAGGAGGAAAACGTTATCTTTACCCAAAATTGTACCCAGGCCACCAACACGGTTTTAAAGGGCTTGCTGCAGCCTGGGGACCACGTGGTGACCTCTTGTTTGGAACACAACGCGGTCATGCGGCCGCTGTACGGACTGCAGGAAAAGGGAATCAGCTATACGGCAGCCAAGGTTTTTCCAGGGGACGATGACCGTACGGTGGAATCCTTTGCCGCTTGCATCAAACCCAATACCCGTTTGATTGCCTGCACCCATGCGTCCAATGTTTGGGGCATTAAACTTCCCATCGAACGCATTGGCCGCCTTGCCCAAGACCGGGGCGTCGAACTGATGGTCGATTGCGCCCAAACGGCGGGCGTGGTCCCCATCCAAATGCAGCAAATGGGGATTCATTACCTATGCTGTGCCGGGCACAAGGGGTTGTATGGCCCCATGGGCACCGGATTGCTTCTCATCAATAGCGCGACTTCGCTTGCGCCGCTGATCGAGGGAGGGACAGGCAGCATGTCCGCCATGCTGACGCAGCCGGAGTTGCTGCCTGACCGTTTTGAGAGCGGTACCCCCAATACGCCGGGCGTTATTGGCCTGGGCGCCGGTATTTCGTTTGTCAACGGAAAGGGAATTCCGCGTATCGCCAGCCACGAAATGGGACTGGTGCGTTACGTTTACGGCGCGCTTTCTAAAATGAACCACGTTTTATTATATACCGCGCCGCCGGACGAGACAGCGTTTGTTCCGGTCTTATCCTTCAATGTGCGCGACCAGTCCAGCGAAGAAACCGCCCAATACCTGAACCAGCATGGAATCGCCGTGCGCGCCGGGCTGCAATGTGCGCCGATGGCTCATCACTATATGGGAACCATGGGCATTGGCGCGGTTCGGATCAGCCCGTCTGCGTTTTCGACGATAACACAAATGGAACAGTTCGTTTTTTGGATGAAACAGATCAAAAAATAATCCCGTTCGCCTGAATTTTACTTGAATTTGCAGAGATGTATGTTAGAATAAAGTTAGATAATTGGCCTTCGCGACGGGAAGGATGAACGAAATGTGGGAAGTAATACAAAGTATATGGGTCCAGTTTGTCGGTCTCATGCGCACTTTTCAGCCGACTGATTTAATCGACATCCTGATGGTGTCGTATTTAATTTATAAAGGTATTCAGCTGATTCGCGATACCCGTGCGGCCCAGTTGGTCAAGGGTATTGTTATACTATTGGTGGTTTACGCCATTGTTACGCTGTTCCAGCTCCGGATGATGGGCTACTTCATGATCAACCTGTTCCAGGTGGGCCTGTTTGCGTTGATTGTGGTCTTTCAGCCGGAGCTTCGCCGCGCCCTGGAGCAATTGGGGCGCAGCAAGATCAGCAACTTTAACTTATTGAATATTACCACCCGGAGCGGGGAGGATGTGGGCGCGCAGATGTTGCGGGCCGTTCAATCGGTGGTGGAGGGCTGCATTCTGCTGCGCGGGATGAAAATGGGCGCTCTGATTGTGTTCGAGCGTTCCACGAAGCTGGGTGAAATTATCGACACCGGCACAGTGGTGGACGCGGAGCCCACAGCGGAACTGGTGGGCAATATTTTTTTCAACAAGGCGCCTTTGCATGACGGCGCGATGATTCTCCGCGATGGGAAAATTTATGCGGCTGGCTGTATCTTGCCTTTGACGCAGAATGCGAGTATCAGCAGTGAATTAGGGACCAGGCACCGTGCCGCGATCGGCTTGACCGAGGTTTCCGATGCGCTGGTGATTGTCGTTTCGGAGGAAACCGGCAATATATCGGTGGCGCAGAACGGCCTGCTGACCCGCAATTATACCAAGGATACCCTGCGCGCGACCCTGGAACTGGCTTTGATTGCCAGCGAGCCGGAGGAAGATCGGAAACACCTTTTTTCGCAGATCAAAGCCTCCAGAAAGAAGGTGGAAAAAGATGGAAAATGAGAAGGAGAAGGACGCCATAAAAGAAGGACAGGAAAACCCCGCTGAACAGGAAACGGCTTCTGCCCCGAACCCCAAAGACGGCGAAAAGAAGAAAAGAAAATTTTCGATCAGCGCATTGTTTTACGACAATCGTTTCGTCATGGCATTTTCCGTATTCTGCGCGGTGATCGTATGGACCATCATATCCGCCACAACCTATGTGGAAAAAGAATTGACGATTTCCGACGTGCCGGTGGATTATTCCACCACCCTTTCTGAAAACGTCCGCGAGGAACTCGGCCTGCAAATCGTGGGAAACCGCGTGGAGAAGGTCACTGTAAAAATCAGCGGCAACGCCTTTATTGTGGGCCAGATTACGGCAGGGGATATCCTTGTAACCGCCAGGCTTTATAACGTGACCACGGCGGGCACCTATTCGGTTAATCTGATTGCTCAACCCAAAAACAACAAAAGTTTCAGCATCGATTGGATCGATCCGCCCATTGTCCAGCTCAAGCTGGACCGTACGGTAGAGAAGGAATTTTCGGTGGAATTAGAGACCAATTCCTATCAGGTTGACGACGGCTTTGCCGCATCCGAAAGTTTATCGCTGCAAAAGATCGTCATTTCCGGGCCGGAGGCGAACGTAAAGCGTGTCGCCAAAGTGGTGGCGGAAACCGACCAGGTGGAAGAAAAGGTGGACAAGACCACAAATTATATGGCGAAAATCGTCTTGTACGACGATATGGGATTGATCATCGAGGACCCTGAACTGACGCTCAGCGCTACCGAGGCAGAATTGACCATTACCATCAAAGAAGTGCGGGAACTGCCTATCTTGGTTGAATTTGACAATCTTCCGGCGGGCTTTAATACCAATGCTGTCACATTAACGCCCAAAACGCTGAAAATTGCCGCGCCCAGCGATGTATTCGACTCACTGACAGAAATTCTGGTGGGTACGGTGGATTTTTCCGAAGTCGATACCAGCCATAAAGTATTTACCCTGCCGATTGCGCTGCCCTCTGGTTGCATCAACCAAAGCGAACAGGATGAAGTTACCGTCAAGGTTAACCTGACCGGCATGCGCACCCGGGAATTTGATGTGACCAATATTACGGTGGCGGGCAGCCGGGAGGGACAGGATATCAACATCATGACCCGGACGGTTAAGGTGCGGGTAACCGGTCCTGCTGAAGAAATCGAATTGCTGACCAGCGATAATATTTCTGCTTTAATGAGTTTGGACGATATTCCTCAAACCACCGGTAAGCACGAAATCCCCATGACCATCCGTGTGGCGGGCGGAGATAGCTGTTGGGCTTACGGAAAACCAACCGCTTTTGTCTATGTCAGCGACAAAAAGGAGTAGTCGAACAAGGATTACCGCGGCGGC
>CABQAC010000177.1 GCA_902462035.1 uncultured Eubacteriales bacterium | reverse complement strand
CCGGCGGGAATCGCGCACTTTTTGGAACACAAGCTGTTCGAGAGCGAGGAGGGCGACGCATTTTCCCGTTATGCCAAAACCGGGGCCAACGCCAACGCCTATACCTCCTTCGACAAAACCTGTTACCTATTTTCTTGTACCGAGAATTTTTCGCAATCGCTGGAGATTTTGCTCGACTTCGTCCAATCCCCTTATTTTACCGCCCAGACGGTGCAGAAGGAACAAGGGATCATCGGGCAGGAAATCCGCATGTACGACGACGATCCGGAATGGCGGGTGATGTTCAACCTGTTGGGCGCGCTGTACCACAACAACCCGGTGAAGGTCGATATCGCGGGGACGGTGGATTCTATCGCCCAAATTACCGACAAGCTGCTGTACCAGTGCTACCACACTTTCTACAGCCTGAACAACATGGTGCTATGCGTGGCGGGCAAGGTTGATCCCCGCCAAGTTTTTGATCTGGCTGACCGGATGCTCAAGAAGGGCAAGGACTTCCAGGTGGAGCGGGCCATCCCCAGCGAACCCCGTTCGATTGTCCGCCCCAAGGTGGAGCAGCGGTTCCCCATTTCCGTGCCCATGTTCCAGCTGGGCTTTAAAGAGGATGCCTCTGCCGGACGCCGGACGGCCAAGGAATTGGCGGACACCGAAATTCTGCTGGAACTGCTGGCGTCCGAAAGCTCGCCGCTGTACCGGCGGCTGTTGGATGCCGGGCTGATCAACAGTACCTTTGGGTACGAGTACTTCGAGCTGCCGGGTACGGCCGCGGTGCTGTTCAGCGGCGAGTCTTCGGATCCCGACCGTGTCGCGGCGGAAATCAAGTCAGAGATCGCGGCGCTGCGCGAAAGCGGGATTCCGGCGGAAGCCTTTGAGCGGGCGCGCCGCGCGGTATATGGCCGGGAAATCGCCGCCTTGGGCAGCGTGGAAAGCCTTTGCAACAACATGGTGGAATGCGCGTTTTCCGGCCGCTCTATCGAGGACGCCATTTCTGCCGCGGCCCAAACAAAACCGGAGGATGTGGCCGCGCGGCTTACGCAACAGCTCTTGCCGGAATACGCGGCGCTTTCGGTGGTTCTGCCGGTTTAACGGCCGGCGCTGTTCTGGCATTTATGGCCGGTGTGACCGCCACACCGGCTAAATATAGAAAGGCAGGATGGTTCAGATGAATTTTTCGGGACCGGTTTCGTTCGGCGGCAACCCGGACAACGGGGGAGCCCCATGGCTGACGATTGACTTGAATTCGGTGGCTTTTTCGCTATTTGGCCGGGATGTCAAATGGTATGGCATCCTGATTGGGCTGGGATTGGTGCTGGCGGTGTTATACGCCTTCAAACGCTGCCGCCAATTCGGTGTTGACGGCGACAGGATGCTGGACGTGGCCATTGTGGGCGTTATCGCGGGCATCCTCGGCGCCAGGGCGTATTACGTCCTTTTCGCGTGGGATCAGTATAAGGGGCGTTCTTTTTGGGACATCATCAATATTGGCGAAGGCGGGCTCGCGATTTACGGCGGCGTCATCTTCGGGCTGCTGTTCGGATATCTGGCCTGCCGCTGGCGCAAAGTCCGGCCTCTTCCGATGCTGGACTTGGCCTGCCTGGGCTTTTTAATCGGCCAGGGCGTGGGCCGCTGGGGCAACTTCATGAACCAGGAGGCGTTCGGCACCAACACGAACCTGCCCTGGGGCATGTATAGCGAGGGGACCAACCGGTACCTTACCTCGCTCGTGAGCCAGGGAGTCAAGGTGGATCCCCTTTCTCCGTACACCCCTGCTTTTTGTACGAGTCCATCTGGTGCTTGCTGGGCTTTGTGCTGTTACATATTTTTGATAAAAAGTGGAAGAAATACGACGGGCAAATCTTTTTGCTTTACTTGCTGTGGTATGGTGTGGGCCGGTTCTTTATCGAGGGGCTGCGCACCGACAGCCTGATGTGGGGACCATACCGGATTTCCCAGCTTCTGGCAGGCGCCTGCGTGCTGGCCTGCGCCATTTTACTGATCGTGTTCCGCAAGCGCCGCTTCATCTTCGGAGAGGAAGGCCTAAAGGCCCAGATGGCGGCGGAAGCTGTTGCGGCGGCTGAGAAAAAGGCTGAAAAAGAAGCGCGGAAAGCTGCGAAAAAGGCTGATCGGGACAATGCGGCCGCCCCAGGCGGCGGGGAAGCGGAAACGCCGGAACCCGAGGCGGAGAAAGAGGACCAAGCCGGCGGCACGGCGGCGGAGAATCCCGCGGAAACCCCGGCCGAAGCGGACAAGGAGGAAACGGATAATGGCGAAGAAAATTGACGGTAAGGCGGTTTCTGCCGCCGTGCGGGCCAGGGTAGCCGGGGAAGTGGCAAAACTGAAGGAACAAAATGTAGCGCCCGGCCTGGCGGTGGTTATCGTGGGGGACGACCCTGCCTCCCGCGTGTATGTCAACAACAAAAAGAAAGCCTGTGCCGAGGTGGGAATTTACTCCGAGGAATACGCCCTTCCGGCGGCTACCACCATGGAAGAACTGCTGGCCTTGGTGGAAAAGCTCAACCGTCAGGCAAACATCAGCGGTATCCTGGTACAGATGCCGCTTCCTTCCCATTTGAATGAAAAGGCGGTCATCGAGGCCATTGACCCCATAAAGGATGTGGACGCGTTCCACCCCTCCAACGTGGGGCGGATTATGATCGGTGATTACCACTTTCTGCCCTGCACCCCGGCGGGCGTAATGGAATTGCTGCACAGCGAGGGTATCGACCCCGCGGGCAAGGAATGCGTGGTCATCGGCCGCAGCAACATTGTGGGCAAGCCCATGGCCATGCTGCTGCTGCACGAAAACGGCACCGTCACCATCTGCCACAGCAAGACAGCCGATTTGAAAGCGCAGTGCTTGCGGGCCGATATTCTGGTGGCGGCGGTGGGCAGGGCCAAGTTTGTCACGGATGATATGGTCAAGCCGGGCGCCGTGGTTATCGATGTGGGCATGAACCGGGACGAAAACGGCAAGCTGTGCGGGGATGTGGACAGCCAGGCGGTGGATGCGGTGGCGTCTTACCTGACTCCGGTGCCTGGCGGCGTCGGGCCCATGACCATTGCCATGCTGATGCAGAATACCGTGCGCGCCGCCAAGCTGCAGCACGGCATCAGTCTTTAAACAAGGCGCCTGGGTCCCAATATCGCTTTGGCGTTTTTGAGGACAAAAAAGAATTGACAATACCGGGCGGGAATGATATAATTTTTAAGCCGCTTATTGCGGGCCGGCACAAAATGATATGTTTTGGGCCATTTAAGTGGGGAAACCCCGCCTGACGGATAGCGAGTCTAAATAAAGGTAGGTTCAAAGCATGTATGCTGTGATCGAAACCGGCGGAAAGCAATACAAGGTAGAAAGCGGAAACGTTGTCTACGTGGAAAAGCTCGCCGCCGCGGAAAACGACACGGTCACTTTTCAGGTGATTGCGGTCGGGGACGAAAACGGGATCAAGGTCGGCACACCCTATGTGGACGGCGCCACGGTGACCGCGCGGGTTGTGAAAAACGGGAAGGGCAAGAAAATTACCGTTTTCACCTACAAGCCCAAAAAGGGCTCCAAACGGAAGATGGGCCACAGACAGCCCTATACCAAGGTTCAGATCGAGAACATTAACGCCTAACGCCATGGTGAGGTGCGCGTTTTTTGGCAGTGACGGCAATTTGACCGGGTTCCGGATTACGGGACATGCCGGCGCGGGAACAAAGGGCACCGATATCGTGTGCGCGGCGGTTTCTTCGGCGGCCTACCTGGTGGCGAACACCGTGACCGACGTACTGCATGTACCGGCACAAATCCAGGTGGAGGATGGGTTGCTGCAATTGTCCCTTCCGCAGGAAGGGCAGGCGTCCTGCCAACCGCTTTTACAGGGACTGGCGCTTCATCTGAGCGCTCTTTCTAAGGATTACCCAGACCATATGGCGCTCACGTTTTCGGAAAAGTAAGCGTATCAATTTAAAAAATCCAAGCTGGGCGGTTTGTTTTCGCGGCGGCGAAATCCCAGGTTTTTGTTAACCAGGGAAATGTCCCAGTCTGTATGAAAGGATGGTCATCAGCATGCTTCAAATAAACATTCAGCTGTTCGCCCACAAAAAAGGCGTCGGCTCTACCAAAAACGGGCGCGATTCCGAGTCCAAACGGCTTGGCGTTAAGCGCGGAGACGGGCAGTTCGTGCTGGCCGGCAATATCTTGGTGAAACAGCGCGGCACCCACATTCATCCCGGCAACAACGTCGGGCGCGGTTCCGACGACAGCCTGTTTGCGCTGGTCGACGGCAAGGTCAAGTTTGAACGCCTGGGCCGCGACCGCAAAAAGGTCAGCGTTTACGGGGAATAAGCGATACTTGTGTAAAAATCCCGGGGCTTGTCCCGGGATTTTTTATATCGCCCGGGCAAAAGATGGCGCCGGTTCGATAAAATTGGAGCGGCGTGGTATAATAGACTCAAAACGACGTTTTGTTTCCTGAAGGTTGGATCGCTCCGCACATGCGTGCCGCAGCGCGGTGCGGATGGGCCGACCTAAAGTTGTTCCCATCTTCCAATCACATATTGACATCAAACAGAAAGCGGGTGCGCCCGATGTTCGTAGACACCGCAAAAATAAAAATAAAAGCCGGCGACGGCGGTAACGGCGCCGTTTCGTTTCACCGCGAGAAATATGTCGCCGCAGGCGGGCCGGACGGCGGCGATGG